>CAMODR010000078.1 GCA_946611495.1 uncultured Methanobrevibacter sp.
TTTGATATTTTATTTTTTTGTAACTAAAGGAGTTTAAATATGGATAAAAAAATTATTATTGGTGCAGTTGTTGCACTTATTGTTATAATTATAGGCGGTGCTCTCCTAATGGGAGGAACCACTACTGAAAGAGGTCCTGGAGAAATCGTAGTTGCAGCTTATAGCCATGGAGGAGAACCAGAAGCTGGTTTTGATCCTATTGCAGGTTGGAACTATTATGCTGAACCATTGATTCAAAGTACATTATTAAAAATGAATACTAATGGTACTTACTCAAATGATTTGGCAACAGACTATGACATTAGTGATGATTATAAAACTTACACAGTAAAAATCAGAGATGACGTTAAGTTTACTGATGGTTCTGACTTAACTGCTGAAGATGTAGCATTCACATTTAATGCAGCAAAAGAATCTGGTGCAAGTTTAGACTTATCTGCTTTAAATAAAGCTGAAGCTACCGATGATGATACTGTCAAATTTACCTTAAACAAGTCCGATTCTACTTTCTTAGATAAACTGGCTTACATTGGTATTGTTCCTTCTGATTCCTATAATAATGAAACCTATGGTGAAAACCCTATCGGTTCTGGACCATACAAATTCGTACAATGGGATAAAGGTCAACAAGTAATCTTAGAGAAAAACCCTGACTACTATGGAAAAATGCCAGAAATCGAAAAAATAACTATTCTCTTTGCTCAAAATGAAGCAGCATTTAACTTAGCTAAAAACGGAGAAGCAGATATTGTAGCTGTACCTCTCGAATATGGTAAAGAAACTATTGACGGTTACACAATGTACTTACAAGACACCATTGATGTTCGTGGTGTTTCATTACCTAGTGTACCAGATACTGGTGAAGTGTCTGAAGAAGATAACTACACTATAGGTAACAATGTAACTTCTGATATTGCAGTTAGAAAAGCATTAAACTATGGTATTAACAGAACTGCTTTAGCTGAAGGTGCATTAAACGGTTTAGGTGTTCCATCCTACGATGGTATTGCTCATCAATTACCATGGGCTAACCCTGAAGCTGCAATTGAAGACGGTGATGTTGCTTACGCTAACAAAACCTTAGAAGAAGCTGGTTGGGTTGACTCTGATGGAGATGGAATAAGAGAAAAGAATGGAACAAAAGCTTCCTTCAAAATATATTACTCTGCATCTGCACCTGAAAGACAAGCTTTAGCTGTAGGAGTATCTGAACAAGCTAAACAATTTGGTATTGATGTTGAAGCTGTTGGTGCTGAATGGGATGAAATTTATCCAAACCAATACTCTCAAGGAGTTCTCTGGGGATACGGTTCTACTGATCCTTCTGATATGTATGGTGAATACTACAGTTCATCTGACTTCAACCCTGCAAGAGTAAACAACAGTGCTGTTGATTCTCATATGGATGCAGCATTCTCTGAATCTCGTGAAGATTCCTACAAAGATTGGTCTGCAGTAGTTTGGGATGGTACCACTGGTACATCTCCTAAAGGTGATGCAAACTGGTTATGGTTAGGTGAAATTAAATATGGTTACTTTGTAAATGATAGAGTAGACATTTCCAATGACACTGCTCTCTTACAACCTCACGGAGGAGACTTATTCAGTAACATATATGATTGGACTATGACCAACTCAACTGCATAGAAATAAGATAATTAAGTAGAAAAGTTAGAATTAACTTTTTCTACTTTTTTTTAATTTCTAATTTTTATTAAATTAATTCTCTTTTAAAGAAATTTCTAATTTTTATTAATTTGATTTCCCTTTTAGTCTAGTTTTTAATTATTATTAATTTACTTGTGTTTTAGAGATTAATTTTTAATTTTTATTAATTTGCTTGTGTTTTAGAGATTAGTTTTTAATTTTTAAAAAAATTATTTAAAATTATTTAAAATTATTTATTAAAATTGTTTAAAATTATTTAAAACTATTTGATGATTATAATTACTTTTGAGTATTTTTACTTGTCATAAATTGGATTAAATAGTATTTTTACTTGTCATAAATTGGATTAAATTTATAAGTGCATTGTTTTTAGTTTTGTGTATGATTGTAATTGTTAGATATGATTTTTTTAGTTTATTAGTAAATGGCTGCTTTAATTTGATTATGTAAGAATTTGATTGAATTGAATTTTATTAAATATGCGCTTATAAAATTTTAATATTTCATTATTTTGTAAATTATTCTAATGTAGGAGGATTATTTTTGATAGATAAAAAGAAAATAGCTAAGTTTTTAGGTTATAAAATCGTTCGTTTTGCTATTTTATTAATTGTTGTAATTTTATTAAGTTTTATATTAATCGATATGTCTCCTATTAATCCAGTAAACGCTTATATTTCCAATATGGTTGTTGGTCCTGAGAAGATTGCTAAATTAGAAGCTTATTGGGGTGTAAATCAACCGATAACTGTTAAGCTAATGAATTGGTTAGGAAATATTCTTTCTGGTGACTTTGGAACTTCTTTAATATACAGATCTCCTGTTTTACAGGTAATTTCTGAGAAGTTTACTGCATCCCTTATATTAATGTTAAGTTCTTGGGCGATATCTGGAATATTAGGGTTTGTTTTAGGTGTTCTTGCTGGTTTTAAAAGAGACACTTGGGTTGACAAGGCAATTAAGGTTTACTGTTATATTTTACAGTCAGCACCTACTTTCTGGATTGCATTACTTGTTGTAATGGTCTTCAGTATATGGTTAGGATGGTTCCCGGTAAGCGGTGGAGTTCCTATTGGTGCATTAAGCAATACTGTATCATTTTGGGATTGGTTAAGGCATTTGATTTTACCTGCATTTACCTTAAGCATTTTAGGTGTTGCATCAATTGCATTGTATACTCGTGATAAACTTATAGAAGTAATGTCAACCGATTATTTCTTATTTGCAGAAGCAAGAGGAGAATCTGGTTGGACTTTAATAAAAAGACATGGTATAAGAAATATTCTCTTGCCTGCTATTACATTACAATTCTTAAGTTTCAGTGAATTGTTTGGTGGTACTGTTCTTGTTGAACAGGTATTCATGTATCCAGGTATTGGTCAGGCAGCAGTTTCTGCAGGTTTAAGAAGCGATGTTCCTTTGCTCTTGGGAATTGTGATTTTCAGTGCAATATTCGTATATGTCGGTAACTTGATTGCAGATGTTCTCTATAACTTTGTAGATCCAAGAATTAGGGAAGGTGATGAAAGTGGATGAATCCGCTAATAAGATGAATAAGTTTGATATTTTAGGCAGTATGAATCTAAGAACTAAAACACTGCTTGCAATTGGATTATCTGTATTCATATTGCTTTTAGTAGTTGTCATTAGTTTTTTCATAGACCCTTCAAGCATAACTACAGACTGGAGCATTATGAATAAGCCTCCTTCTTTAGAGCATTTATTTGGAACTGATTGGATGGGTAGAGATATGTTTACCCGTACTGTAAAAGGTTTAGGATTAAGTGTTCAAATAGGGTTCTTTGCTTCTGTTTTAAGCAGTATTATTGCTGTTGCATTAGCATTCTTATCAAGTTTCAATAAGTATTTGGATAGCTTTGTTTCATGGTTAATAGACGTGTTTTTATCCATTCCACATATTTTGCTTATTGTTCTCATTTCCATTGCTTTAGGCGGAGGCGCTTTTGGAGTATTGGTTGGTGTGGCATTCACTCACTGGACATCCCTTGCAAGAGTGCTTAGGGCAGAGATAAAACGTATCAAAACATCTGAATTTGTAACAATTTCCGAAAGATTAGGAAAATCCAAGTTTTGGATTGCAAGAAAGCAGATATTGCCATTAGTATTCAGTCAAGTAATTGTAGGTACTATATTGATTTTCCCTCATGCAATTATGCACGAAGCTAGCGTAACATTTTTAGGTTTCGGTTTATCTCCACATGAGCCTGCAATCGGTATCATCTTATCTGAATCCATGAAATATCTTGCTACAGGAAATTGGTGGTTAGCATTATTCCCTGGTTTGTCCTTATTGATTCTTGTATTGCTCTTTGATATTGCTGGAGAAAACATTAAGAAGATGCTAGACCCTGCTAGTGCAAATGATTAGGTGATTTAGTTATTTAAGAAAATTATTAGGTTATTTAGTAATTAAGAGGAATTATTAGGTGATAATATGAATGATTTAATTAATGTTTCAAATATTTCTATTTCATTTACTCAATATGTTAAGGGTTTAAATCAGAGGGAACTAAAAGTAATCACTGATTTGACTTTGGATATTAAAGAAGGGGAAATTGTAGCAGTATTAGGTTCAAGTGGGTCTGGAAAAAGTTTATTGGCACATGCAATTTTAGGCATTTTGCCACATAACGCTAATCTCTCAGGCACTATGATGTACAAGGGAGAAGTATTAAATTCTGAATTGAAGGAAAAGTTACGTGGAGATGAAATAGCATTAATTCCACAATCTGTAAACTTCTTGGATCCTTTAATGAAAGTTTCAGACCAGGTTATTGGTGAATGTAGCGACGAAGCTGAAGAGAAAGAGAAAAGGGCTCAACAAAGAGCGATTTTTGAAAAGTATGGATTATCTGAAGAAGTGGATGATATGTATCCATTCCAGTTATCTGGAGGTATGGCAAGGAGAGTTCTTGTATCTACCGCTTTGCTTTCAAATCCAAAGCTTGTTATTGCTGATGAGCCTACTCCTGGTTTAGATGAAAAATCAGTGGAAGAGACTTTAAACCATTTAAGACAGATGGCTGCAGATAATGTAGGTGTTTTGCTCATTACCCACGATATCGATGCTGCTTTAAAGGTTGCTAATCGGATAGCAATTTTTTACTCAGGTTATGTTATTGAAGTTGCCAATGTAGAGGACTTTAGCGGTGAAGGTGAGAATCTGCTTCATCCATATACCAAATCTTTATATAATGCATTGCCTGAAAATGGATTTAACTTAACATTAGGACATCAGCCATTGCATGGTGAAATTCCTTCAGGCTGTCCATATTATGATCGCTGTGAGCATAAATTAGAAAATTGTGATAAGATTAGGCCTAATTTAATCGGTATTGATGAAAATAAGAAAGTCAGATGCTTTAAATATGAGGAGTGATTTTATGTTCAATAATTATTTATTTAATTGGAGGGATGTTTATGGAATTGACTGCTAGAAATATCTCATTCAGATACAGCTCAAGTTCTCGCCAAATCTTAAAGGATGTTAATATAAGCATTGACAATAAAAAGATTTTAGGTTTGTTTGGAGATAGTGGAAGCGGTAAATCAAGCTTATGCAAAATTCTTGCAGGACATATTAAAAAATATGAAGGTGAAGTGAGATTAGATGGTAATGAGATTCCAAAGGGCTTCGATCCAGTTCAATTAATTTATCAGCATCCTGAAAAGGTAATGAATCCTAAATGGAAAATGCATGAGGTTTTAGGAGAATCTTGGGATGTTCCTGATGATTTGCTTGATGACTTCGGTATTCAAAAGTCCTGGCTTAACAGATGGCCTGCTGAACTTTCTGGAGGAGAATTGCAAAGGTTCTCAGTTTTAAGAGCTTTAAATCCTAAAACTAAGTTTTTAATAGCTGATGAAATGACAACCATGTTAGATGCAGTCACCCAAGTCCAAATATTTGAATCTGTCTTAAAAATAGTTAAGGAGAGAAATATGGGCTTATTGGTTGTTAGCCATGATAGGAATTTGATGGATATTATTTGTGATGAGGTAATATATCTTGATGATATTAATCACGTTTAATGTCTTATTCTCATGAGGAAGTCATATTTTATCACTTTCTCTTGAGAATCGATCATTTTATTGGCCTTTTCATTTTTTTAGTTATTTTAATCTTTTTAATCTTTCTTTTAGATTTTAATCTTTTTATTTTTTTAAGATTTTTCCAATTAAAATTTATTAATTTTATTCTTAGTTTTTTAATCTTTTTATTTTTTTAAGATTTTTCCAATTAAAATTTATTAAGTGATAATATGGATTTTTCAATTATTGAATTATCAGATGATTGTGAAACTAAAATAAAACTTAGAAATTTTTTATTTTCACAAATAAGAAGTGAATATGGCTATGGTTATATTCCATCCTATCATAAGGACATTATTAATTTAAATGAATATTATATCGATTCCAGCAAAAATAATCTTTATTTTATTGAAAATCTTGAAAACAATAAAATAATAGCGACTATAGCAGTAAGGCCTTATGATAAGGATTTCAAGGAATTTAAAAATATCTATGATAAGGATTCTACAGCTAGCATTTGGAGATTATTTGTTGATAAATCATATAGAAGATGCGGTTTGGCTTCTTTATTATACAAAAAAGTTGAGGAATTTTGTTGTGAAAATAATTTTAAGGAAATTTATTTGCACACTCATAAAAATCTTGAAGCAGGATTTAATTTTTGGAAAAAGCAGGGTTTTAAGGTTACATGGGATACAAATAATGATCTTCAAACTGTACATATGATTAAACAATTATCT
>CAMODR010000079.1 GCA_946611495.1 uncultured Methanobrevibacter sp.
TATTTTAACTTTTTTTTAATTAATTAATAAAAGGAGGGTGATAAATTTGAGTTTAGGAAAATTTGAAACTGTAACTCTTGCAGATGTTTCAATAAATAATAAAGGAGAATATGGAATTGGTGCATCTGCTGTTGATTATTCAGATGAATTATACACATATTTGAGAATAACTGATATTAACGATGATGGTACTCTAAATAAAAATGATTTGAAGTCTGTGGAGGATGGTGATGCTAAAAATTACTTATTAAATGAAAATGATGTAGTTTTTGCTAGAACAGGTAACAGCACTGGAAAAGCATATTATTATGATAAAATGGATGGGGAATTAGTCTATGCGGGGTTTTTAATTAAATTTAGTTTAGATCCGTCTAAAATTAATCCTAAGTTCATGAAGTATTATGTTTTATCTGAAGAGTATAAAGGATGGGTTAATTCTATGTGTACAGGTAGTACTCGCCCAAATATCAATGCAAAAATGTATGGAAACATGGAATTAATATTGCCTCCAAGAGAACAACAAGACTTTTTAGTCAATATTCTTGACAAAATAGATAAAAAAATTGAGATTAACAAAAGGATAAATAAAAATTTAGCTCAAATAATATTGTCTAATTTTAGAAGATGGTTTGTTAACTTTGAACCTTTTAAAGATAAACCTTTTATTGATTCAGATTTTGGTTTTATTCCAGAAAACTGGAAAGTAGGTTCAATTGGAGATTATTGTAAATTAAAATCAGGTTTTGCTTTTAAAAGTGCTTGGTGGCAAGAGGAAGGAATTAAAGTTATTAAAATTAAGGATATTAATCAAGATAGTTTGGATCTAAGTGATTGTTCCTGTGTTTCAAGTGATAAATTACAGAAAGCTGCTGATTTTAAAGTTGTGGGTGGTGACCTTCTTATTGCAATGACTGGTGCAACAATAGGAAAGTTCACTATTGTTCCAAAATATGATGGACCATTATATGTAAATCAACGAGTAGGGAAATTCTTTTTAGGTGAAAAACCATTAAATAATCTTCCATTTATATGGTCATTATTAAAACAAAAAAGGATTTTTGATGAAATAATTAATAGAGGGCAAGGTAGTGCACAACCAAATGTTAGTCCTACGGATATTGAAACAATAAAGATAATATTGCCTCCGATTGAAATAATTAATCAATTTAACAATGAATGCAAAAGCATGTTTAATTTGATAATTAATAATTCATATGAGATTACTAAATTAAATAAATTGAGAGATACACTATTGCCTAAATTAATGTCTGGTGAAATTGATGTCTCGAAGATAAATTGTGATTTAGATTAATAAGAACTTTTTTTTAGGATGTGTTGTATGGAAATAAGTATTAATGCGGTATTTTGGATTATGGATGCAATAGTTGATTATTCGGAATATAATGATATATTAGAAGAGAATGAAAATTGTATTAAAACTGCAAAAACTGAACATGAACTTTCGAATATTGTTGCCAATTCTAAAAAGTCTATTAATAAGTGGTATAAAAAGATTCTTTTTAAAAGTGGGTTATTTTTCTGTATTTTATTAATCCTCACATATATTATTTATCATTTTTGTTTTAAAATGGTCGGTTATTTAATATATAATTTAGTTGTTACTTTTTTAGTAATGTTTATAATATATGTTTTAATTTATATAGCAATTAAAATTTTAAAAAAAGATAGGGTTAAAAAAGAGATATATATGCAAATAGATGATTACGCATATAAATATGGAATTCATGTTGATCGTGTTTATGCTTATTAAAAGTAATTTATTTTAAAGTAGGGGTTAAATGTTTAATGAAGAGATATATGAAAAGTCAATTTTGGAATTGTTCCAAAATTTAGGTTATACCCATTATTTGGGTTATGATGTTGAGAGAGATTATAAAAATCCTTTATTTATGGATGATTTAGATAATATTTATCTAATAAATAAGGGAATAGATCGAAATGCTATTTCGAATGCTATTCAAATGATTCAAGATATAGATAGTGGAAGTTTAGAAGAGAGGAACGATAAGTTTATGGATTATTTACAAAATGGAATTTCTGTAAACTATTGGAAAGATGGTGAAGAACTCTCAACTCTTGTAAAGCTTGTTGACTTTGAAAACATTGACAACAATTTATTCACAGTCATCAATCAATGGACTGTTGATGAAAAGGAAATAAAAAGGCCGGATATTGTAGTATTTATAAATGGTTTGCCTCTTGTCGTAATTGAACTTAAGTCTCCTTCAAGAGAAGATGCAGACACTTCAGAAGCATATACACAACTTAAAAAATATATGAAAGTTATCCCTTCTTTATTTGTCTATAATTCATTTTGTGTTATGAGTGATATGGCATTATCCAAAGCTGGAACAATCACATCTCCTGAAGATAGATTTATGGAATGGAAATCTACAGATGGAAGCTATGAATCCACACAATGGGCAGATTTCAATACATTCTTTGAAGGAATTTTTGAAAGAAACAGATTCATGGACATCATAAAGAATTTCACACTCTATTCCAAAAATGCTAAAGAAAACATTAAGATTTTAGGTGCATATCACCAATACTTTGCTGTCAACAAAGCTGTAACCTCCACACTTAAAGCAATTGAAACTGATGGTAAAGCAGGTGTATTCTGGCATACTCAGGGAAGCGGAAAATCATTATCCATGGTATTTTATGTAAACAAGCTACAGCAAATTTTAGATAATCCTACTTTTGTAGTTGTTACAGACCGTAATGATTTGGATGGACAGTTATTTGGTCAATTTAGTAAATGTTCAGACTTCTTAAGACAAATACCACAGCAAGCTACAAGCCGTGAAAACTTAAGAGAATTATTGGATAATAGGCAAGCTAATGGAATTTTCTTCTCAACCATGCAGAAATTTGAAGACTCTGACGAGCCATTGACTGAAAGAAGAGATGTAATTGTCATTTCAGATGAAGCACACCGTAGCCAATATGGATTAGAAGAGGTTGTTGATCCTAAAACAGGTAAAATAAAGATAGGTGCCGCTCGTAAAATAAGAAATGCATTGCCTAATGCTACATATATAGGTTTTACAGGAACACCGATATCCAAAAAAGATAAAAGCACTCGTGAAGTATTTGGTGATTATATAGACATTTATGACATGACCCAATCTGTTGAAGATGGAGCTACAGTGCCAATACATTATGAAAGCCGTGTAGCACAGATAAAACTTGATGAAAGCATACTTGAAAAGATTGATGAAGAGTATGAAAGATTAAAATTAGAAGCTGAAGAGCATAATATAGAAAGAAGTAAACGTGAGTTAAGTAAAATGGAAAGTTTACTTGGGGCTCCAGAGATAATTGATGATATTTGTACTGATATTATTCATCATTATGAAGATAACCGTGCCTTTGAAGTAACAGGTAAGGCAATGATTGTAGGTTATTCCAGAAAAATTGCAATTGAAATGTATAAAAAGATTCTTGAATTGCGTCCTAACTGGAAAGATAAAGTAGCGGTTGTTATGAGCGGTTCCAATAAAGACCCTGAGGAATGGCATGAAATCATTGGAGACAAATCTCATAAAAAATTATTGGAGAAAAAGTTCAAGGATGATAACGATCCTCTTAAAATTGCTATTGTTGTTGATATGTGGCTAACTGGTTTTGATGTTCCTTCACTTGCTACAATGTATGTTTACAAACCAATGAGTGGACATAACCTTATGCAAGCTATTGCTCGTGTAAACCGTGTTTTCAAGGATAAAGAAGGAGGATTAATAGTTGATTATATTGGTATAGCTTCAGCATTAAGAAGGGCTATGAGCGAGTATACTGATAGGGATAAAAAGAAATATGGTGATATGGATGTTGCTAAAATAGCTTATCCTAGATTCCAGGATAAACTTGAAGTATGTAGAGATTTATTCCATGGATATGATTATAATGATTTCTTTGGAGATAGTGATTTAGCAAGATCAAAGATTATCTCCGGAGGAGTAAACTTTATGGAAAGTCCTCAAAGAGAAAATACTAAAAAACAATATATAAAAGAATCTTCATTATTAAAACAAGCTTTATCTTTATGCAGAAGTAAAGCTACTGAACATGAACGTTTCGAAGCCGCTTTCTTTGAGGCAGTGAGAACAGTTCTGGTTAAGGTAAGTTCCGATAAAAAATTATCATTTAAAGATATTAATGAACGTATTAGCGAATTACTTAAGCAGTCTATTAAGAGTGAAGGTATAATAAATATTATAGATGTTGGAGACACTATTTCATTATTTGATCAGGATTTCTTAGATAGGATTTCCAATATTCCTGAAACAGATAGTGCTGTTAGAATTTTAGAGAATTTGCTTGCAGAAAAGGTTAGATCTTATGGAAGAGTTAATTTAGTTAAATCTGAGGAATTTTCTGAATTATTGAAAGATGCTATGAATAGGTATATTAATGGGCATATTACTAATAAGGAAGTTATCGATGAGCTAATTGAATTAGCTAAGAAGATTAAGAATGCTCATGAAGAAGGTGAGAAATTAGGTTTAAGTGAAGAGGAACTTGCATTTTATAATGCTATTGCACTTCCTGAAAATATTCATGATTTTTATGAGGATGAAACTCTCATTAAGATTACTCAGGAATTAACTGAAAAATTAAGGGAAAATCGTACTATTGACTGGCAGAAAAAAGAAAGTGCCAGAGCAAATATGAGAAGCATTGTAAAAAGATTACTGGCTAAATATGATTATCCTCCTAGTGAGTGTAAAAATGCCATGATTAAGGTATTAGCACAATGTGAACTTTGGGCTGATGAAGCAATTTAAATAAATTATGCAAAGGTGGAATTTTATGGTAAAAGAAAATAGTTCTGAGATAGGATTTGAAAAACAGATTTGGGATGCGGCAGATGAGCTAAGAGGTTCAATGGATGCGGCAGAATATAAGCATGTTGTATTAGGTTTGATTTTCTTAAAATATTTGTCTGATAAGTTTGAAGAAAGATATAATGAACTTTTAAAAGAAGATGGTGGAAGATGGAAAGAGGATATTGATGAATATAAAAAAGTTAATGTTTTCTTTGTTCCTCCCGAAGCTCGTTGGGAAGTGATTGCTAAAAAAGCCCATTCTGCAGAAAATGGAACTACTATTGATAATGCTATGAGAGCAATAGAAGATAAAAATCCCTCTTTAAAAGGAATTTTACCAAAAACTTTTGCAAGAGAAGAGCTTGATAAGAAGAAGTTAGGTAATGTAATTGATTTGTTCACAAATGTTCAAATGGCGGATCATGGCGATAAGAAAGATATTCTTGGCCGTACTTATGAGTATTGTCTCAGTATGTTTGCTGAGACTGAAGGTAAAAAGGCTGGAGAGTTTTACACTCCTGCTTGTGTTGTAAAGACCTTGGTTGCTGTCCTTCAACCATATAATGGACGTGTTTATGACCCTTGCTGTGGTTCTGGAGGCATGTTTGTACAATCCAAAAACTTTATAGAAAGCCATGCCGGTAACATTAATAATATTTCCATTTTCGGTCAGGAATTCAATCCTACCACTTGGAAAATGGCTAAGATGAACTTGGCTATCAGGGGATTGGAAGCAAATCTTGGAGACCATTATGCAGACACCTTTGCAAATGATTTGCACCGGACTCTTAAGGCAGATTATGTGATGGCAAATCCTCCGTTTAACCTTAAGAAATGGGGTCAGGAAAACTTGCAGGATGATGTAAGATGGAAATATGGCATTCCTCCAAAAAACAATGCAAACTTTGCTTGGATGCAGCACATGATTCACCACTTATCTGTAAAAGGTAAAATAGGTCTTGTACTTGCTAACGGTTCATTATCCTCAACCACTGGTGGAGAAGGCAAGATTAGGCAAGCAATTGTGGAAGATGATCTTGTTGAATGTATTGTGGCTCTTCCTACACAATTGTTTTATACTACTGGTATTCCTGTTTGCCTATGGTTCTTGAACAGAAACAAACAACAGACTGGAAAAACATTATTCATTGATGCTCGTGAAATGGGAACTATGGTTTCTCGTAAATTAAGAGAATTGACTGATGATGATATTAATCTCATTGCTGACACTTACAATAAGTTTGTGGAAGGAACTCTTGAAGATGAGAAAGGATTCTGTAAGGTTAGTGATTTGGAAGAGATTAAGAAGCATGATTTCATTTTAACTCCTGGAAGATATGTTGGATTTAAGCCAGAAGAGGATGATGGAATTCCTTTTGAAGAAAAGATGAAAACATTAACTACTGAACTTGGAGAGTTGTTTGAGGAATCTAATGAGCTTGAAAAGAAAATTAGAAAAAGTTTGAGTGAAATTGGATTTGAATTTTAAATTCAAATTTTTATTTTTTTATTAAAAGGTGATAAATTTGAGTTTA
>CAMODR010000080.1 GCA_946611495.1 uncultured Methanobrevibacter sp.
GTCAGTTGATTTGCTTGCGCTTGGATTATCTTCAAATATTTCAACCATCCTATTAGTGTTTGCCTTTGGAGATACAAAAGTAGAATTCTCATTTTTATTCAAATCACCATTATTGGTTGAATTTGAATCAGAATTATGATTCAATAAGGATAAACCATTTGAACTGTTTAAATTAAGATTATTTTGCTCTTGGTTAGAGTTTGAATTGTTATTATTGAATATTAAACCGTGACTACTATTTCTTGTATCTGAATCTGTTTTAGGATTATTGCTTGAGCTTCCTCTTCCATAATAATCATCTAAAACATCAGTATATCTATCTAATAAACCCCAGTTTAACTTATCATAAAGAACAGTTATCCTTTTAGTGCTGCTTGGATGGATTCTATTTGAAACATTATTTGGGTCCACCACATCACTGTCTGTTGGATCTTCATCTCCCCAATCATTGTTATTGAAATTAGGGAATAATAAATTGGTTGCATTCCATTTAACAAATATTTCCTTTCCTAAAGGTGATGAATTATTTGTTATGATATTGTTATTCACATTTATGACAGTCACAGCATCAAACATAGGCTGTTGAATATAGAATGAACCTCCAGTGGAACCTCCTGAATTATTTGAAATAATTGAATTTGTAAGGTTTAAGCTTCCTGAAACCATTACTGCACCACCATTTGTTCCTGCAGTGTTATTCATGAATATGCAGCGGTCGATGCTGGAATTTCCAGCCCAGCTATAATATGCTCCTGCCCATTCATTAGCATGGTTTTCTAAAAATATGCAGTCCTGCACCTTTCCATAACCATAGATACTTACACGAATAGCTCCACCGTCCCGTACAGCAGAGTTATTGATAAAGACAGAATTGTAAATATCAGAAACAGCATAGCAAGTTGTAACGGCACCGCCATCATGATCTGCATGGTTTCCAACAAATAATGAATTATTTACAAATAAGTAACTTCTGTTAGTTTCATTTCCATAATTGGAGATAGCACCACCATTTGTATTATTTAAAGCTGTATTATTTATGAATATACAATTATCAACATAAACATTTCCTGTTTCGATACAGATTCCACCACCGAAATTATCTGTTAAACCATTTATTATGGTTAAGTTGTAAAATCGAGCGGTAACTCCTATATCATTTATTAGAAAAACGCTTCCTAATTGCTCTCCATCAATAATGACTTCTCTTGGATCAGCATTTCCTTGAATTGTTATATTCTTTGTTAGATTTACAGAGTGAATCTTATAAGTTCCCTTTTCTATGAATATTGTTTCATTATCCTCTGCATTAATAATCCTATCATATAATTCCTGTGATACATTATCTGAAGCATGACTGTTAATGTCTTCATCTTTAAGTAATTTTTCACTTGAATCCTTTAGGATAGAATCATCAAGAGAATAATCTATAGCAATATCATCAGAACTTTGACCTGCATCAATGCCATATGCATTGACATCACTATCCACTGCACAAACAGAAGGAATTAGCATTAAAATAATCATTAAAAAAGCAAAAAATGATAATTTTTTAAGATTTTTCTTGATAATGCACCTCCTATAATCATTTGAATAAGTTAAATTTAGTTTATTTAAAAACTTATAAATTAATTTTATATTTTATCAATATATAATCTTTTTCATATCAATAAGAGAAAAATTATTATTTTGTTTAATATGAAGATTAAAAGTGAAAAAAATTAGTAGTTTTTTAATAATGAAAGTTAAAAGTGAAAAAAGCACAAAAGAAAAATCAAATAAAAATAAAATATAACATAAGAGAAAAACATAAAAAGAATTAAAAAAAAGTTGTTAATAAAAATTTAAGCCAAATCATCATATTGCTTTATGATATTGACTATCTCAGCAAGATTTTCATCATTTAAACAATCCAAATCAAGATTTTTAATCTCAATAGCTACAGCCTTTTCCTTTAACCTATTATAATTTGGACACTTTGTAATCATTCCATGACTGTCCAGGACAAATTCCCTTCTAAGCTTATAAGATAATGATTTTGGATCATTTGACTTTAAAATTACATTTATTCCTCTCTTATCCTTATGAAACACTTCAAAACCTGTTTGTTTTTCGATTTCGATTTTTAAGTTTTTACAAAAGCCAACAGTCTTTTTTAAGTTATTTTTAGCAAAATCAATTTCATTAGAAATTCCACAAGCTGTAATGTTAGAGCATTTTGAAGTTTTTAGAAGAATATTTGATTTGGTAAAAATTGAATCGTCATTTGTTGTGATAAAACCGCCATCTCCAACATTTATTATTTTTGGAGACCCTGTTGAGCCTATAATGATATCTGAATAATTTCCATTTGCTAAAGCACCCTCATAATCACAAATTGCACCAGATGCATCTTCTACAAGGAGAAGATTGTTATCATGAAGAACTTTGCTAATTTCCTTTATATCCTGTTCAGCGGCATAAGCTGCAAAGCTTGTTAAAAAAAGAGCAGATTTATTGTCTTCTTCAATTGAATCTATTTGATTTTCTTCAATAGCTTGATTAATAGATTCTGTCAGATGTTCAGATGTGATTAAGCCTTGATTTGTCTTTACTTGAATTGGGTCTTTTCCTAAAAACTTGGCAATTTGCTTAAATCCATTCCAAGCTCCTTGATCTGGAATTAAAATGGAACCTTTAATGGCATTCATAGCAAGCATAATTGCCGCATTTCCACTGTTTACCAATTTAGCATATTGGTGACCAGTTGCCTTAGATATCTTTTCTTCAGCAATCTGATGGAAATCATTGGCATTATTGCCAATAGCCACTTCAGACATAAGTTCTTGAGTCATCTTTGATGGTTTTTTAAATTTAAGATTCATGATTTAACCACATATCAAATATCAAATAATAATCAAATAATAATTAAACAATAATTAAACAATATTAAACAAAGATAATTTAAAATAATTAATAAATTATAACAGAAATAAAGAAAAACTATTGCAATTCTGGAGATTTCTTAAAGAAGGCGTCCAAAGTTGTTTGCTGTGAATGCAATAGCTCATTTAAAAGATTGCTCTGCTTTACATACTTGCTGATAGGTATTTTCAGCTTAGTTGCACAATAAGCCAAAGAGTCTTTAAGAGTTTCAAATTCCTTATAATCACCATTCATAGCATATTTAATGTTTTCCCTTACATTAAACACACCAAGAGGCACATAGCCAGAATAAGCTTCCCTAAGGATTATCACACCAGATTGGAGCTTAAGCTTTGCCAACTTATCAAGAACAGCCATCTTTGCAGTATAATAGCAACCTCCAACACAGCTGTACTCTGTCTTATCTGTATTGGTTTCATAATCTGAAAAGATCATCTCTTCTTTTCCTAATATCTTTATAAATGCCTCAAACCATTCATATTGCCATTCTGTTGGTGTTAGAATAATTGCATAATAATTCTTTAGGCTTGAAAACTCATAAACCCTATAGGAATCCATTATGTCATAATGCCTAACCTCCTTTAAGAGATTATCTGCAATTGTGCTGTCGCAAGCTGTAATTGACCAACGGGTAGGCACAAGCTTTCGATTTTTCTTAAGTCCAAATGCACCTACAGAGAAAGCCTTCTGCATAGCTGAAAATGGCACATCCTTATTGTGAAGATTCATCACCGCATCTCTTGCCTTTAAATCAGTGTCATAAAAGCTTTTTTCCAATTGCCTATCCCACTTGACTGCATCAATGTCAAACTTTTCAATTACTGCACTTGGACCATGAGGCATGCTTTCCTCATTAAACATAGCCCCACTAGGCCTTGAGCCAAATGTGGCTTCACTGTCAATTGACTTGGATGCAAGTGAAATGTCCTGAAGCTTTTCTACAAAAGGATTTTCCAAATCCTTAATGCTGATTAACTGTTTTCCTCTAACTAAATTCATCCTATATCCTATAATATCCTCTTGAGTTTTATTTGCACCAATCCAGCTTTCAGGAGAGTCCATAATAGCTGTATCACCAGTTTGACCCACCATCATCGGCCCAGCATATACCTTTGGATAGCTCCAGCGACCGATAAAGACAGAAGGTGGTGTGCTTCCATCAAGGTCCTTGCCTACATTAACTGATTGCATCTGTATCTTTTCAGTTAATTTAGCCAGATATGCATTTTTAGTAGCTTTTGATGTTCTCATAATAAAACCTAAATATTTTGTATAGATAAAAATAGTTAATTCAAGATATGGTGATTTTAGAGTTAATGAATATTAATCCAACATTATTTTTAAATTCATAATGTAAGAAGATAAAAAAATAATAAATAAATAAATAATAAATAAAATAAGTTAATTAACTTATTTAAAATAAGAAAAATTAACTTAAATTAGCAGAATTCAATAGTGCTTGGTGGTTTGTCACTAATGGATAAAGCAACATGAGTGACTTCAGAAACTTCAGAAGTGATTCTTTTGGAAATGGTTCTGATAACGTCCCATGGCATTTCAGGAACTGTAGCAGTCATAGCGTCAACAGAACTTATTAATCTGATTACAACAAGATATCCAAAGTCTCTTTCATCTCCTTTAACACCAGTAACCTTAGTGTCAGTAAGCACTGCAAAGTATTGCCATAATTGCTTATCTAAACCTGCCTTTTCAACTTCTTCTCTTACGATAGCATCTGCAGCTCTACATACTGCTAAGTTTTCTCTTGTAAGATCTCCAACGACCCTTACACCAAGTCCAGGACCTGGGAATGGTTGTCTTTGTACGATGCTGTCTGGAAGACCTAATTCAGTACCGACTTCCCTTACTTCGTCTTTGTATAAGTCTCTGACCGGTTCAACTACCTTCAAGACCATACCGCTTGGCAAAGCCATATTGTGGTGAGTCTTAATTTCTCCTTCAGTTTCAATCCAATCAGGAGCGATGGTACCTTGAACTAAGTATTTAGCGTCAACTGCTTTTGCTTCTCTTTCAAATACTTCAATAAACACTCTTCCAATGATTTTCCTTTTTTCTTCAGGATCTTCAACACCTTCAAGTTCAGATAAAAACTCATCAGAAGCGTCAATGTATTTAAAGTTTAATCTTTCTTCAAAAACGCTGCAAACTTGTTCCGCTTCACCTTCTCTAAGTAAACCATGGTTTACAAAGATAGCAGTTAAGTTATCTCCAATAGCTTCTTGGGTAAGAACAGAACATACAGAACTATCTACTCCACCAGATAAAGCAATGATAGTTTTTTCATCACCGATTTCCTCTTTGATTTTTGCAACTGCATCAGCAATAAATTCTTTTGGCCCTAACATAAAAATACCTTTTAATTATTAAAATAAAGATTCAAAAGACTAATTTAGTATTCTTCTACGAATTTCATGATGACTGCTTCTAAACCTTCGTCCTTACCGGATTCAACAGCTTCAAACATGTCATCATATTTTACATATTTTTCAATTTTAATAGCTTTTTCACCAATTCCAGAGATTCTGAAACCTTGTTCTTCATCTCCTATTGGAATGTTGACGTATTCTCTTTTTAATTCATCCTTATTGTCGAGTGCTTTCTTTTTAAAGTCATCTGCATTATCAAACATAATTTCAACCCTGAGATTTGATTAAAAATTAATCTTCAATTATAATTCAATTATAATCTCGATTAATGTATAAGTTTTAGATTTTAACAATCAATTCATTCATTTATTCATTTATTATAATTTTGACAAATTTCATAAAAGTTCTTAAAGATATATTCACCTTTTGGAGTGTGATGAACCTCTGGATGGAACTGAATTCCATAGATTTCCTTTTCTTTATGTTTCATTGCTTCAATGTCACAGAGGGAGGATTCTGCAATGATTTCAAAGTCTTCTGGAAGGGAGTGAACTTCATCTTTATGTGAACTCCACACATCCATAGGGGATTCCAAATCTTTAAAAAGAGGATTTTGAGTATCAATATTAATTTTTACTTGAGCATAACTTTCAGTATCAGAAGTAGCCACTTCTCCTCCAAATGTCTTAGCTATTAATTGATGACCTAAACAAATTCCTAAAATAGGAACATCAAAATGTTTAATGTACTCTGCAGCATTACCTACACCATCAATTGAAGGGCCTCCACCTAAGATTAAGCCTATAGGTTCCTTCTCTTCAATTTCGGAAATGGATAATTCATTGCTTACAAGTTCAGATGGAATTTTTAAATACTGTAAAGACCTCTGAATCCTGTGATTGTATTGTCCTTTATTGTTAATAACTAAAATCTTCATAAAACCGCTCAAAATTATTATTAAATAAAAATCTGTATTTTAAATTTATAAATTCCAATGAAATTATAAAAATAAAAACTCAAATTTAATATAAAAATAAAA
>CAMODR010000081.1 GCA_946611495.1 uncultured Methanobrevibacter sp.
TTTATTTAATTTACTTATAAAACTTATTTATAAAGGACCTGCGTCTTCCTTACCTTCTCTCATACCCTTACCTGCTTCTTTTTCCATAAGTTTAGGATGGAACATCATCTTGATAAGGTTTTGAGCATGTTCACGTGCCCTATTATCTGCTAATTTTTTAAGCTCCTTTGGATCTTCTTCCTCATCCTCATGAACAAAAACCTCTAGAATATGAGTGTTTGTCATAAGTTGAGCACGGATTAAACCTGTAGAAGCCTCATGAGCACACATCTTATCTTTTTCCATAGGCCCAGGCATTCCTAAAGCCATAACAATCTCACAGCCTTCCTCTTCAATGAGTTTTTTGCTGGTTACTGGAAGATCCTTAACTCCAGGTACAGTCCTGCGAATTATTTTAAGGTCTGAAGCATTCTTTTTTAACTCATCTATAGCTGCAGCACCCATATCATAACGAGCAAAAGTAGTATCTGCAATTCCAATTCTCATTTACTCACCATTTTTAAAAAATTGATTAATATAAAATTGTAATTAATTTAAAAATTATTTATTAATAAAATATTATAATATTTTAATACATTTTTTAATTATGTTTTTAATAATATATAAATTCAATTAATTTTTAAAATCAAAGACCAAATCAAAGTCAAATTTATGAATAAAAAAAGAAAGATTCATTTAAATTCTGTTCTGAATAGAATTTATTCTGCATAATACTTCATTATCCTTTGTTAAATCATATAATATCCTATAGAAATACAATGCTTGTGTGAAGTATTTACGGTTGTCTAAGTCATAGCAAATAAACCTTAAGGTGTCTAGAATAAACTGATTGACTCCAACTTGAACATTCTTTGATTCAATGATTGATTCAGCATCTTTTCTTTCTATTTCAGTATCGACTCCCCTTGACTTTAAGTATTCAAGTTCCTTCATGGCATTCTTATTAAAGTCAAAGTTTAAGCTGAAATCATAAAAGACAGCTGCAATGTCTAATTGATTCTCTTCAACATAAAAGAATCCAAAATTTCTATATGCCCTAGCAATATCCTCATTTGTATATGCAAACTTTAAGGCATCGACATTATATAAGAAAAACCTATTGTAGGTTCTTGTTTTTGACTTATAGATATCCGCTAAGCCTAAAATAGTCTTTGATGAGACTGGATTAATCCTTAAAGCCTTCAATAAGTATTCCTCTGACTCTTTGAAGCGATCATTTTCAAAAAGCAATGTTCCATATAAGTAATACAAATCAAAAAGAGGCTCATTGAAAGGTATATGAGCCAATTCCTTTTTCAATCCTATATATTGATAAAATATAATCTCTTCAAGAGGATTTAGAAAACTATGGTACTCCTTATTAGTATTTTTATTTTCTTCAGCGTTATTGGCCTTATTTATCTTAACATCTTTACGCCAATTTACTTTCTTTTCCTTTTTTGGAGTGGTTCTGAATGATTTTGGTTTATAAGCGGATTTTTTGCTATCATATCTCATATATTGAATCTCACGAATTGACCTGTTTGAAGAGAAGTCGCTTTCCTTATGAGACTCTATATTTTCATATTTGTCAATAAAGCTTCCCATATGCTTATCCAAGATTTCTAAAGCGGTTTTCTTATCCCTGTTTTCAATATAAGGAATAACCTCATCAAGTATTCTTGATGCCATAGTCTTTTTTGTCATTTGAGGATTATCCTCAAGATAGAATTCTAAAGACTTCCAAATCAATTGGGAAATCTCTTTAATTATCTCATAAGAGCTTTCATGATTCTTATAATAATCAAGTTGAGATACTAAGTAATCCCTATCTAAATCAGGATTTCCGCTTAAATTCCTTTTTATTTTTTCTATAATCTCTTCACTCATATTATCATCGAATAATCACTGCAAATGGAATGATTTTATTAAATAAAATAAGTTAGTTTTGTAAAATTACAATTTAATATTTAAATTAAATTGCTTATAAATTTTTAGAAAAAACAAATGAATGTAAGAAATTATGATTTAAAAAAAGAGTAAAAATAGATAAAAAATATTAAAATAAACTAAAAAAAGACTTGAATAAAAAATTAAGACTATGAAAGAAAAATAAAAAATTAGTTAAGAATTAAATTTCTTTATTCTTATCAAGATAATCTAGAATAAAATTACGGGCTTCAGTAATTGTCAATGGGTAATTTCCACCGAAGTCAATTCCATCCTTCTTTTCTAAAATTTCTGCAAGGTGTGCTAATCTAGGAAGACGTAAATCTGCTTTTCTAATAGTTTCAACATCAGAAAATACTTCATTTGGTGTTCCGGATTTAATTATTTCACCATCGCTGATAAGGAATATCTTAGAAGAGTATACTGGAACAAGGCCTACATCATGTGTAGAAATGACAATAGTCATGCCCTCTTGATTTAGGGAGTATAATAATTTAAGTATATGGGAAGCACCTTTTGGATCAAGGCCAGAAGTTGGTTCGTCTAAAATCATTAAGTCAGGATTCATAGCTAAGATTCCTGCAATGGCTATTCTCTTCTTTTGTCCTCCACTTAAATGATGAGGAGATTTCTTTTCAAAGCCAGCCATACCTACCTTTTCAAGTGAATCAGCAACTCTTTTTTCCACTTCTTCAATTGGAAGGCCTAAATTCATTGGACCAAAAGCAACATCTTCCTCTACAGTTGGAGCAAATAATTGATTATCAGGGTTTTGAAAAACAATTCCCACTTTTTGACGAGCTTTCAATAGACTTTCCTTGTCATATTCAAGCTTTTCGCCATCAATAAAGATTTCACCAGATTGTGGCTGGTGAATGCCATTGAAATGCAAAAACAAAGTAGATTTTCCAGCACCATTTCTACCTAAAAGAGATACCATTTCTCCCTTTTCAACTTTAAAATTTATGTTGTTCAATGCTTCAGTCCCATCAGGATATGCATAAACTATGTTTCTTGCCTCTAAAATAAAAATACCTCCAACAAATAACTATTTATCCTTTAAATATTTAAATGTTTTAATAGTATTAAAAAAAGAGCAAAATAAGTAAAAATAGTAATACTTTCTAAAGATTTGAAAAAAATAGCGAATTAAAATAATTAAAATAATTAAAATAATTAAGATATGATAAAACTCAAAAAAAATAAAAACTAATTATCGCTAATTAAAACTTTAATAAGATATTCTAATAGAATTTTCATAGAGTTCCAGTCCTTTCTATTGAATTGACTATCTAAAATAGACTTAGAAACTGATACAGCCACCTTTTTACTTAAGAGTCCGACCCTATATTGATCAATTATATGAATCAATAATGAAACATAAGCCACAAGTTCTGGATTTTTAGAAACTTTCATAAGGGACTGAATAAACTCCTTTTTCTTATCTTCATTATCTATTTTTAGATAATTCATATAAAAATCATCTAGATTCATCTTAAACCTATCTAACCTTACTAAAGCATTTAATTGATAGGATGGTGTAAGCCATTGGACTTTAGCAAGAGACTCCTTAATTGACTTTATTACAGCGTTTGCAATCAGTTCACCGACTTTAGCATGCTTGCTGACATTTTCTATAAAATTTTCACTTTCAAAATTGGAGAAAATTGCTATTCCATCAGTTCCTGTACCTGTAGCCACTTCATCAGAATAATTGCTTGATGCCATCAAGTCCCTTAATGCAACTGCCTTAGCTTCAACTGCAATCATTTCAGCCAGAAGAAGTGAATTCTCATCTAATTTGCAATTGATTAAAATAATGTTATTTATTGTTCCAGGCTTATTTGGATTTGGATTCTCATTTAAGTCTAAGTCATATTCACCATTCAGTTCATAATAAGAAGCCACATCACCAGCGGAAACTGCATTTACACGAACACCTGCAGTTGTTATGGCCATTACTTCAATATCCCTATACCTTTCAACAGCAATGGAATAGTTATGAATCTTTGCTGATGTGACCAAACCGCTTAACTTATTGCTTTTTAAGTTTAGCTTGCTATAAAAATCATCTGAAAGCCTTTCCAAGAATCCTAAGATGCCTCCATCATCATACTCATCGATTTCATTCTGTGACAATTGATGATTGAATACAGCTGAAAGGTCTTCACTATAGCCTCCATTTAACCAGGAACTTACAATTCCATTCTTTTTACTTGCAAAATCAACGATAATTGTATCATTATTGATATATACCTTATCATCATCAATTGTTTTTGCAATTAAATTGAATTCCTTTTCTTTATCATCAAAAGTCATAATATCTTCCAGTTTCTTGATTATCCATACTTAAAGAATTTTACTATATAATAATTTATTGATTAAACATATTAAATTATACATTTAAAAAACACTTAAAATATAAATTTATGAATTATCACTCACAAAAAAATTAAAAAAATTAAAAAAATAAGAAAAAATAAGAAAAAAGATAATTCTAAGTTTGTAAAACTTAGAAATTATTTAGTTAAGTCAATGCTTTCGTTACTAGAGCTAGGATTAGTTAAATACTTAACTTTAGCCCTTGTAAGCATCTTTTTAAACCAGTCATACAATACAACCAAAAGAACTGCATTTGTTACACCGTGAGTTAAGTCATAGGTAAAACCGTTAATGTATAATGCAATTATAGGGGTTAATTGTAATGCGGTTCCTGAATAGAAGATAGCTGAAATGTCGGTAATCCATCCGTATAGGAAACCCCAAATCAATCCAAATATAAATCTGAATGGCAAGCTATCGAATTTAGAAGCAATAAGTCCTGCACTTGCTCCCATAAGTCCCCAAGCTAACATCTGGAAAATTACCCAGTATCCCATACCCATAAAGATACCTGATACTAAAGCTGTAAGGGCACCGACCAGGAAACCCTCCTCCTTGCCGAATACAATACCTACCATAATTATAATGAATGATGCTAAGTTAACAGCAGGTATTGACATCAAAATCAAACGTCCAACAGTTGCAATAGCTGTTAAAACAGCAATCAAAACAATTGATTCAACTGTAGGCTTTGACTGTTCATACATTTTAAAGACAAAATATATTATACCAATAAGTAATAAAATTGAAAAAACCAAAAGTGTGATTGTAAAAATCGGAGAGCTTGCTGCAGCTCCACTTTCAGTTATAGACATATTTGTTACCATTTCTTCTATTGCCATTATCACACACTCTAAAATTTTTAATAAATTAATTATAATGATTTTTAAATAAATTATGATTTTTAGTTAATTATATATTTGATAATTAAATAAATTATGATTTTTAGTTAATTATATATTTATTTTTAAGAATTATTAAAAATATCATTCAATATTCCAAATGGACTTTACATCATCTAATGTAACGGCTTCTGGAATATAATCCTTTACCATACGATTTACAAAGGTTGTATAGAAGTTATTCTCTGCAAATATCACTTTAGGATCATCATCAATTTGAATATCCTTATCAAATAGCATCAGACATCTCTTACAATTGTTTGCAACGAAATCCAAGTCATGGCTTGTCATAAGAATGGTCAAACCATTATCTATTAATGAATTTAATATTTCTGCAAGGTTCTTGCTTGATATTGGATCCAATCCTTTAGTAGGCTCATCCAATACTAAAAGGTCTGTATTTTGAAGCAATGCCTTAAGAATAACAATCTTTTGCTGTTCTCCACCACTGCAGTCATAAGGATGCTTTTCAACAAGGTGGCCAATGCCAAAGAAGTCAATCAGTTCCTTAAAGCCATAACCGATGTTTTTGAATTTTATATCATTAAGGGTCTTTGATTGGATGAAATCCTCTTGATTTAACTTTAAAAGATTATCATAAGTCTCCTTATTAAACTCATCACTGTTGAAACTATTAGAGCTTATGATTGACTCTAAAAACTCTTCCTTAACAGTGTCCTTTGAAAAGTGAATCATAGGATTTTGATGAACATAAGCTATCTTCAGATTCTTATTATACCTTACCTTACCCTTAATAGGCTTCAATATTCCAACTAAAAGCTGAAGGAAAGTTGATTTTCCTACACCATTTCCGCCAACAAGGCTTACAAACTCTCCTTTTGATAGCTTAAAGTCAATATTCTTTAGGATGAGATTATTCTTTTCATAAGCAAAATAAATTCCATTCATTTTCACCAAATCATTCTTGTCATTTGAAAATGGAAGCTTGTCCTTAAGTGAAATTCTATTAGAATGGTATTTTTTATTAGTGATGAATAGATTATCAGAATCTGAATTTGTATTTTTTAATCTATCTTCATTTATTTTAATTAAATCATCATGAATTATATTAAGACAACGTCTACCTTCACGAATACTTAAAGGAGT
>CAMODR010000082.1 GCA_946611495.1 uncultured Methanobrevibacter sp.
AAAATTTTAATAGCCAAAATCAATTAAAATTTAGGAATCAATGCTTCCAATTCTTCATCCAAATATGATGACAATCCGATGTCACCAATAAGTTTTCGAATTTGCTCAACCTTATTTCTATTAAGCCCTTCAAATTGGGGAACAATATAAGAGCTAATAGCTTCTGCAAGGATTAAATCCTTGTTATCATCACTTATTTCATCCCTAAACTTGATGTATTCCGCCATATCTTTAAAGATAGCTGGACCTAATTTTCTAAACTTTATTACATCATAAACTCTTAGAAGCTTGATTGCATACTCTTCAGACAAGTCATTGGCCCACATCTTAATAAGACGTTTATATTCCGTTTCATCCGGCAAATCAACTTCAATGAACATGAATCTTCTCATGAATGCATATGAAAGATCAAAAAGACTGTCCTTATCATCTACATTCATAGTTCCTATGATTCTCCAGTTGTTTCCAATATAATATGTGGCTTTCTCTTTATCATGCTTGGAATAGTTTTCATCCCAAAGCTTAATTTTTATTGGCTTATCATTTTCCTTATAAGGCAATTCCACATCTTGTTTAGAAAGAACTGTGAATAATTGACCAAATGCCTTATCAATGTCTGCTCTATTAATTTCATCAATGATTAGCCATTTGTTTTCTGCAATTGCATCTAAGAATTTACCAGGATAGAAAAACAATTCTCCTTTTTCATTAGGCATTAAACCACCAATAGTATCAAAAGTAGACCAATCAGAAGTTGCAGTTGTAAGTATATAACCATCTATGAAGTTATTATCACTTGCGGCTGTAGAAAACTTAATGGCAAGCTCTGTCTTACCAGTACCTGGAGTACCATCAAGTATAATATTTTTACCAGCATTTAAAGAAGCACATAATTGATTTACTGTACTTTCAGCAATTGAAAATGATTGAAGTTTTGATTCCAAGATTTTTGGAGTTAAATTCAAAAGTTCATAATTATATTCATAATCATCCTCTTCAATTTCATCCTCTCCCCCAATATTCTCTTCACCAAATTCCCCATCATCCAAACTATCAATATCATCTCCATTATTTAAAATATCTTCAACATCAATGTAAAAATCAATAGGAATTAAATCAGCATTTTTACCAGCATAATGTATTGAACTATTTGAACATAAATAATGACATATAGCATCAAAATTGTCATATTCACTTATATCAAAATTAGGATAAATGAATGCATTTTTTAATTTTTCTAAAAATTCATGATAACGCTTATTGTCTTCAATATAATACTCCAATTCCCAATGAAGATTGATTCTATCACCTAATATTAAAGATAATATTCTTACAGTTTCAATAGATTTGTAATTAATTATATAATAGTAATTATCTAAATAATGGAGAAGAGAACTAAAACGTGCATTTTTAAAGCCCCTTGAATATTTGCTTTCAGAATATTCCTTTAAAATTCTTTTTTGCTCTTCTTCATCCTTATTATCCTTTAAATCTTTCAATGTTTTAAATAATAAGATAGCTGTTTTCTTTAAATCTTCATCAGAAAGATCTAAACGACTCTTAAGTGCAGATTTGATGTCCTTTACTGCATCTATTTGAACTTTAAAATCACGGTTTACTAGCTTATCCCAAACATCATCATGGATTTCTTCACCATTTTCATATTTTTCAACAATTTCATCCCAAGCTTTATTGACAATTTCTGATTCTTTTTCATAACCCTCAATATGATGGTGATCATCACTTTCAAATAAAATTTTATAAGATTCATCATAGATATTTTTCAATATTTTTTCTTTTAATGAATCATCATTTCTAGCAATAATACATAAAAGCTGGTTCCATTTATCCCCATGCCATTCAACTAGAGTATGTCTTGCAAAGAAGTTTTTAGGAACTTCCAGATCATCAGGAGTGTATATCCATTTTACAGGAAAAATATTGTTTAATCCATATTCATTTTTATTTTCATTTTCTGTACAAGGAATGAAACTGCCAGTTACTACACCAATACCTGCAAATTTACTTCTTCCTTTATTTACAACTATAATATCTCCTTTTCGAATCCAATTAACAAATCGCCATATCATTGATTTAGATGGGGTCTTAACATCAAATTTATCTAAATATTTATCTAATGAAAGTTTATTTTTAAAACTGGTATAATCAATACTTTCATCACCAATATAATCAAAACCTACACCCACATAAGATTCTTTTTTAAATTCTTCCCAAACATTAATTGAAATATCAGCATCACCAGGTGCTATTCTCCAAATTCTTGAACTATCCTCTTCAGGGCGCAAATCACTTTTTTTAGCAGGTTCTGATTTGACAAACACCCTAAAATCATGAATTAATCCTTCATAAATATTTATAAGTTTTTTATAGACATTCCCAATATTTTCATTTGTTAAGTCATCATAAGCTAATGTTTCAACAATTATGTAATCTTCACCAGATTCTAAATTAAAAAAAGTGTCTGGGAATTTTTCAACCATTTTTTCCTCTAAAAATTCCCAACGTTCCAATCTTCTATTTAAAGGAACCTTATCCTGCCCTTGAATAAAACCAATTTCAAGTTTCTTATTTAGCAAATCAAAATGGGAATAAATATAAAATCCATCTTGAAAACTTGTAGAAGTTTCATTTGTTCTTATATCCGCCCAAGGTGAATTAACCCATTTACCAACACCAGGGCTAATTTTACATATATAATCATAATCGGATGAAACTAAATCAGATATAAATTGATTAAAATGAATATTGAATTCATTTCTCATTTTACTTGCCAATTCATTACCTTTAAATTCTTTTTGCTTTTCCTCTTCAAATCTATCAAAAATCTCTTTGAAATCATCTGCAAGAGAAAAATTTGATAATTCTTCAACTTTATAGTTTAATTTTTTAAGAAGGAAACTATGATACTGTTCGCTTATACGATGCCTTGATTGATAGGGTTCGATAAAATCCTTTGTTTCACTAAAAGGAATAAATGGTTTATCATATCTAATATCAATTACTTCTACATCAACAGTATTCTGATGATTACAATAATCTTCTGGATGGTTTTCTAAAATATAAGGTTCTTTAACAACTTTTCCATAAGCATAAACTCCAGATTCATAATTTGGATTTTGTTTTCCTACATGGAATATTAAAATATCATCTAATTCCATATCATTTGTCGCTAAAAAACGTTCGATTACTCCAGGTCCTTTGATTTTTTCAAAAATATTGTATTTATTTACATCTATTGGTGAATAAAAAATAGCCATAATATTTCCCCTTTAATATATAATATTATTTTCTTTAAAAAAGCATATAAAATTTTTTAAAAAAAATTAAAATATTATTTATATTTTGAAATATAAAATTAATATAATTAAAAATTACACGCCATAGAGTTGATTCCATGTCAGACAAGCTTTTAGAAAAATATTTTGAAGAACTTAGAAATGAAATAGACAACGAAAATTTCATTAAAGAACTGGAAGAGTCAATAGAAACTATTTCAAGAGAGGAAATAGTCGAATTAATCAAAAAACATTACTAGGTGCTTAACATGAGTGAAGACTTCAATATTTCAGAAATTGAAATAAGATCATTTAGAGGAATAAAAAATTATACTCATGAATTCGGTAACAAATCATTAGTGCTGTGCGGACCTAATGGAACCGGTAAAAGTTCCATTACACAGGCATTTGAATACCTGTTCACAGGCCAGATTGCATCATTAAAGGGTATCCAGGGATTGAAGCATGATGAAGCACTTATACATAAGGGGGATTCCAAAGAGAATATGCTTGTAAAAGCAAAAATAGATAATAAATATATACAAAGATCTTTCAATGAGGAATTTGACCCTGGAGAATTAAGAGATGTATGGGAAGACTTTAAAAACGGCTCCTTTTTATTGAATAGGAAAAAGCTTTTATCATTCATTGAATCAAAACCTGGAGAAAGGTATAATCAGATTACAGGACTCATTTCATATGAAAAATATGATGATATAGAAACAAAGCTACGTCAGGCATCTAAAGACATAAATGATGAGTTTAAGATCCTTAACAGGAAAAATGATGAAAGAATCAATAAATTAACCCAATATTATAACTGTGAATTTGATGAAATATACGATAGAATTAATGCTTCTCTCAAAAATAATGGCTTAAATGAGATAGAAGAATCAACTGATTTGAAACAGTACATTGAAGAAAACAGACTAAGCAAGCCACATAAGCTCTTGAATCAGAACATTGAAGAAATCAATGAAAAATATTTAAAATTATTGGAAAACTACGAAAACATTACATTGATTGAATTGAAATCTGCCAATTCACTACTTTCATTGCTTGAGGAATCCAAGGAATATATTTTATCTGAAAACCCTGAAAAATGTCCAGTTTGTCAAAACATCATTAAAAGCGAAGAGATTATTGGGGATTTAAGTCCAAAAATAGATAAGATCAATGAAGACCTGAAGTTATTTAAGAACTGGAAAAGGGATTGTGACAATCTAATTAAATCATTGTCAAATCTGGATTATGACATAAGGGATTTCAATAGTGAAAATCCTAAAAAATTCTTGGATTATGATTTAAATGATTTGTGCGATTCATTAATTGCATTATCCAATTTTAATAAAAAGCTTTCTGAGATGGATAAGGAAATCCTATATTCCCTTAATGAAGACATTTCATCTATCAAAAGCGAAATTCAAACAAATTCAGAAGAGATTAATCAGAATTTGGATAATATATTAATCCTTAAGGAAATCATAGAGAACAAGAAAGAATTGGAAAAAATCGATAGCCAATACGAAGTTTCCAAAAAATCCTATGAATTATTTAAGGAAATTAAAAAGGAAGAGCTTGGAAACATTTTAAATCAAATAGAAGATTATACAATCGAATTCTACAATTTCATACATGATGGTGAAGACATAAAAAGCCCTAAAATGAAGATAAAAGGTTCAACAGGCCTCACTTTATCAATGTTCTTCGGAGATGAGGAATCAGAACCAAGATCATATTCCAGTGAAGGGCATATTGACACTTTAGGATTATGTCTCTTTTTAGCATTTGCAAAAGAGTTCAATAAATATAAATTTATTATATTGGATGACATAATCTCCACTGTAGATTTAGACCATAAGGAACAAGTGATTAATTTATTGTTTGAATACTTTGGAGATTATAAGTTCATCATTACAACACATAACAGATTATGGTTTGAACAATTGTCAAGACTTGCTGAATACTATCAAAGAAGCAAGTTCCAATTCATTGAAATAACCAATTGGGATAAGGATCTTGGACCTTCTATGTCTCTAAGAATTGATGAGAAGAAAAGAATTGAAAAATACATTAAAGATGGAGACACTTTTGCTGCAGGAAATGCAATCAGACGTCATTTAGAGTATGTGTTAGATAAAATATGTAAAGTGAATGGAATAAGATTGCCTATTAAAAAACATTACACTGTAGATGATTACTACAATCCAACCAAGAAATTTGCTGAAAACATGTTTAAGGGCACAGATGTAGAGGAATATTACAAAGATGTGTTTGAACAGCTTGATTTGTCTTTATATAAAGCAAATCTCACATCCCACAACAATGATTTGAACTATGATTTAAATATTAAGGAAATAGAAAAATTAAGGGATGCAGTTTATGATTTAGAGATCGCATTTAAATGCAAAAACCATAAGGGAAATCATGTTTTGAGATTTGATAAAAATAAACGATTAGGCTATTGCAGCCAGAAAAAGTGTAAAGATTTCTTTATATTCAATAAAAAGTCAAAAAATTAATTAGAATAGATTATTTCTATTGTAAAACTTTTTTTATTTAAATCCTCTCTAAAAAGAATTTAAACTCATTATGATCTATTATCTCAACCATATCAAATAATCCAAGATCTCTCAATCTATCAAAAGGCTTTCTTAAAATAAACCTATAAGAACCAGCCCTATCTGCAGTTGGATTCCTCTTATCTGAAATAGCTACAACAATATAAACCTTCTTAATACTAGACAAGAACTCACTCAAATCCAACTTATCCTCATCAGAAATGCTATTTTTATTGCAATAATCCTTATAGACATTAGGCAATGCCAAGTCAAGGGTTTCAAATGGTTTCAACCTTAGCTTAAATGCAAGTTCATCACAATAACTCTTATAAACCCATTGCAATCTTTCATAATACTTGCCATAACATTCAGAATCCTTATTCATATTATACAAGATATCCTGAAGCTCTCC
>CAMODR010000083.1 GCA_946611495.1 uncultured Methanobrevibacter sp.
AAATAATTGATTTTAAGTTAAATCAAAGTAATTTTCATCATCTTCATATTCGTCTTCAGCTTCTTCAACCCTTTCTCGTTTTTCAACTTGCTGGATAAGTTTAATGATCTCTTCAAGACCTTCTCCTTCAGCAGCTGAAATCAATAATGGGTTTTCAGTTTTATCAATATACTCCTGAATATAGTCATGTCTTGCACCATCATAATCAGCAATATCCATCTTATTGAATAAGTAGATAATAGGTGCATCAAAGATGTTTTGAATTTCTTCTAAAAGATTATATTGGTTTTCAAGAGCATATCCACAGGTTTCAGAACTGTCAAAGATAAAGAGAATCGCATCTGCTAAGTGCTCTAGGGCAACCATAGCATTTAATTCAATATCATTCATATCTCCAATAGGTCTGTCAAGAAGACCTGGAGTGTCAATGATTTGGTAATGTGTCCATCTTTTCTCAAAGTGGCCTATTTGAATTCCCTTTGTGGTGAATGGATAATTAGCCACTTGTGGCTCAGCATCTGTAATGTGGGTAAGTAAAGTAGACTTTCCTACATTTGGAAAACCTGCAATTACAATGCTTATTGCATCAAAGTCTACAGTAGGCATGTTTCTAAGGCTTTGTTTTGCAAAGTCTAAGAAATCAAGATCCTTTTCTATCTTGTGTACAACAGAGGATATTCTTCCATAAGCCTGTTTTCTAAGGCCTGCTGCTTTTTCAGATGGAGCTTTTCTTATTTTTGCACCATACTCCTTTTCAAGTTGTGTAATGATTCCAAAAGCCCAGTTTAAAGCACCTAAAGCTTGCTTAAAGTCATCAACACCTACTGTAATGTCTATATAATCTTGATAAAATTCAGGCAACTCTTCGATTTCAGGAGTTCTATCTAAAATCATTTTTAGTTTGTCTTTAATCACTTGGCAAGCGGTGATTACTCTAGTTTCTTCAATACGCTTACCTTTTAAGTGTTTAGGCATCTTTTCTCCTCTTCTTAAATCAGCTGCCTTTTTACCTCTTCTAAAACCTTTATCTAATAACTCATCAGGAGTTGGAATAGTTGGTAACATCATATTATCACGTATAATCATTAATTTTTTTAAGTTATTCTTGTATTATTCACTTAATCATTAGTTAAATTATTATTTGATTTAATTTCTTAATGTAAATATGTTTAAGTTAGTATTTGATTAAATAGTTAATGTTAATATTGTTTAAGTTATTATTTCTTTTAAGACTACTATTTAAATATTTGTCCTTGGAATTTATAAACTTCTGTATCTCTTTCTAACCATGCGTCAGGTCTTAGCCCTGCTTTGAGACAGGTATGGGAAATGAATTCTTCAGCATCCATGTTATTTTCAGGTGCAACTTGAGGCAATAAAAGTCCTTTATAGAATCCTTTCTCTACAATCAAGCCGTCTTCTCCGATTATAATGTTATCCAGATAATCTATTGGCTTGCTGACTTCAATCAATCTAGGCTTTGTGAGAACAGTTATCTCGTAGTCAAGACTGTCTAATTCACTTTCTTGAACCTTATAAAAACGAGGGTCTCTGCTTGCTGCAGAAATTGCAGACTCTATTGTAGCATCGATTAGAGGGTATACAGGCTCTGGATAACCGATGCACCCTCTGAGTTGATTATTTTTGTTTAAGGTTACAAAAACTCCAAGATTTTCTTTTAGATGATTTGGACAATCGGAAGGTATGTCAATTTTTCTATTTTCCTTAATGTAAGTTTCAATAGCATCTCTTGCTACCTTAAGCAAATATTTTCCATCATCTTCACTTAACATATTATCACATCCAATTATCCATTATCCATTATCCAATTATTGCATTATTCTTTAATTTATTCGTGGACATATATAGACCATAGAATTCTTTTAGTTTATTTAAATTATTCTTTTTGTTTATTTAAAAAGTTTCATTAATTAAATGAGTAGTTTTAAGAAAACTCTATTAAATTAATTAAGCTTTCTTTTATTTAATCTCATCTATTTTCATTTCGGATTTTGACAGTTAAATTTTTTATTCATCCTCAATTACTTCATTTTTTTTAGGATGAATCGATCTAACTGCTTCCCCCTACCATTGCATTTAATATTCTGGTATGAGGTCCTCCATCACCGACTGGTGCAGTTTGGCCTCCTTTACCACAGTATCCAACACTTAACTTAAAGTCGGATCCAATTGCATCAACTCCATTTAATGTTTCAAGGATATTTCCAGATAATGAAACGTCACGGTAGTGTTGCTTTAATTCTCCATTTTCAATTTGATAAGCTTCAGATGCGTTGAATTGGAATATTCCTTTTCCAGTATCAACTTGGCCTCCTCTAGACCCTTTAAGGTATATTCCGTCTTTTATGTCTTCGATAAGTTCTTCAAAGCTTAAGTCTCCAGGTTCAAGATAAGTATTACTCATTCTTACTATAGGTTGGTCGCTGATAGCTGAACGTGCATTTCCAGTTAATGGAATTCCTAATTTTCCAGCGCTTTCTCTTGATGAAAGGTAAGATACAAGCTCTCCATTTTTGACGATTTGGTTTTTTCTGGTTTTTACACCTTCAACATCATAAGGGTAGTATCCGAAACCGTCCTTATTGCTTGAATCATCGTAAATGTTGACTATGTCTGTTCCAATCTTCTTGTTCATTTGATCATGCAATATGGAATCGTCCTGCAAGACAAGGTCTGCCTCTACAGCGTGTCCAACAGCCTCGTGGATAAATACTCCAGTTAGGTTATTGTCTGCAACGATAGTGAATCTTCCAGAAGGTGCAGGCTTAGCGTCAAGCAAGTCAGTTGCCTTTTCTCCTATTTTTCTTCCAAATGATTCTATATCTGCATCTTGAAATACTTCAAATCCTTTTACTCCACCTAAGCTTCCATGGTGGAACTGTATAAGTTCTCCATTTGATGCTACAGCATTAAGTGAAAGGCTGACTCTGGAACTGTCAACAATGATTTCGCTTCCTTCACTGCTTACGAATGCACTTTTGCTTTGGGCATCTCCATATCTGACTGTTGTGCTTACTACCTTGCCAACATTGCTTGCAGAGTTTGCTTCCTGAATCAATTCCTTTTTCTCTTCAATGCTTACATCGCTTAAATTTATTTTCTGTTCAGTTTTTACATTATCTTCTACAATGTCACATTCTGCAAGCTTTATGTCTCCTTTTAGTGAGTTTGATATCTTTATAGCCTTTTCGCTAATTTCCTCAAGTTTGGAAAGGTCGTTAGTTGTTGCAAAACCCCAAGCTCCATTGTTTAATACTCTTATTCTTGCAACAGTTGCAAGGCCTGTGTTAATGTCTTGAATTTGATTATCCTTCATGGTTATGCTTGTATTGTTTCCACTGCCTGCTCTTATGTCTGCATAATCCACTTTATCTTCTATTTTTCTTAAAATGCTTTTGAATAAATCTATATGTTCTTCCATTGAGATTCCTTCTCTTTATTTTATAATTTTGTCAGTTTAAATTTATTTAATGTATTAATGAAGTTTTTAAGATGTCTCTTTTAATAGGTTCATCTTTTTTATGATTAATTTACTTATATAATTTATTAATTTTATTAAATATATTTATATTGTTTTTAAAACTATAAACTTGTTGAATTTAATGGGGGCTGATGTTTAAAACTATAAAGTTCTAAAGTTTATGAGTTAAACTAGTAATAGAAACTATAATAAGAATCTAATAATAAATTATAAATAAAATTTTAAAGAAATAATTATTCATGACTAAACCAGAATTAAAAGTAAAGCCAATTGAAAATGGAACTGTAATTGACCACATTCCTGCAAATAAGGCACTTCAGGTATTAAAAATATTAGGCCTTCCAAAGGAAGGAACCAATGTGACTCTTGCTATGAATGTATCTTCTAAATTAGGATATAAAGACATTGTAAAATTTGAAAATAGGGAATTAGGTCATACAGAAATAGATAAGATTGCTTTAATTGCTCCTGATGCAACAATTAACATTATCAGGGACTTTGAAATTGTATCAAAAGACCAAGTTAGATTAGTCAACGAGTTGAATGGAATCATAAGATGCACTAATCCAAAATGCATTTCAAACACTGAAGAGCCTCTTGAGACCAAGTTTTATCTTGTTGATTCTGATCCAATTACAGTCAGATGCCATTATTGTGAAAGATTGGTTCAATCTGATGAAATCTATAATCAATTTGAATAATTAGCTTCGGTGTTTTTATGTGGGAAATGCTTTGGCCTATTTTGCTTGTTATCCTCTCAAATACGGTTTATAACATTTGCACAAAATCCACACCAAGCAATGTGAATGCATTTGGAACTTTGATGGTAACTTATATAACTGCAGCTATCTTAACTGCAATTATTTTCGTTTTCCTTGTAAAGCCTGAAAATGTGGCTAATGAATTGTCTCATGTTAATTGGACTGCTCTCGTTTTAGGAATGGCTATTGTAGGTTTAGAATTGGCTTATATTTTTGCTTATCGTGCTGGATGGATGGTAAGTACAGCGTCTCTTGTTGCAAACATTGGTTTAGCTATTGTTTTAATATTCGTTGGGGCTATATTATATGGCGAAAGCATTACAATAAAACAAATTGTGGGCATAGTTGTGTGTATAGGCGGTTTGTTTTTGATAAATATGCCTTAGAATGGGATTAGATAAATAATAATCCTATACTTTTTCTATTTTTTTAATAACTCTTTTTTTTAATATTTTGATGAATACTTTTAATGAAAATAAGACTTTTTTTAATAAGGTATTTATAAAAAAAGTAAATTAAAGAAGTTATAAAACTTCTTCAATTATGTGATTAGCTAATCTTTCTGCTAATGCTAAAATAAGTAATATTGGTGGTTTTCCTGGGGAGATAGGAATTACACTTGCATCTCCAACATATAAACCATTTATTTCTGTTTTTAGGTTTTTATCCACAACTTCTCCAATTGCAGCGGTTCCTCCAGGGTGAGCTCCTCTGAATACTGTAGAAGTCATTGTAGTTGCATCAACTCCTGCCTTCTCAAGAATGGAACCTGCAGCTGCTGCTCCTTGGGCAAGTCTTCTGATATCATCAATTGTATTGAATTTCTTAACGTTTCCATCAATGTCAACAGAACCGACCATATCATCGCTGACCTTTACCATTATGCTTAAGATATCCTTATCTTCCACTTCTGGATTTGATTCCTTAATGTATTTTGATATGAATGATGAGAAGTGAGGAGCAAGGATATATTCCTTACCAACAGCAAGCCCGTTCATTTGAACTTCTGTATTGTATTTTATGTCCTTTAAGACTCCTCCAACAGAAACGAATGGGTCGAAGAATAGCTTGTTTCCTGCATCGATTCCAGTCTTTTGCAATATCACTGCAGAATCAACTGCTCCTGCTGCAAGAACTACCAAATCAGTTTCTATGGTTTTGGTTTGACCATCTTGGATATATTCAACTCCAGTAACTGATTTATGTCCTGTTAAAATCTTTTGAACTTCCGCATTTTCAATAAGTTCTGCACCATTTTTAACTGCTTCATCTACAAAGTCTTTTCCACTCCATTTTGCATCTCTTGGACAGCCGAAAGAACATTTACCGCAAGGCTTACAATCTTCATCCCTTATGAATTTAGGCATTCTTATAGCATCGAATCCACATTCCTTTGCAGCATCTAAGAATTTTTGGGTTCCTTCCCCTATGTGTTCGTCATCCATTTGGTGAATTCCAATTAGTTTCTCAATTGTGTCGTACTCTTTGGATAAGTCAATTCCTAATTGGTTTTTAAATTCTTCTTCAAGAACTCTTACACCATTTCCTGCAGCGACTATTGTAGATCCTCCTACACAAGTGGTCTTAAGCAGGTCTAGGCTTTGTTCACTTTCAAATCTCTTATCATAATATTTCATGTCATATGTTTCATATGCATCTTTGCTGTGTATATATGGGCCTCTTTCTATAATTGTAACTGGTATATTTGCTTTTGAAAGTTTCATTGCAATTATTGCTCCTCCAGCACCAGTTCCGACTATTACAACCATTTTTTATCTCCTTTTTCTATAAAAATTATTTTTAAAGTAATTAATCATTTTTATTTTATAATTTCTGTATCATTAATTATTATTTTATATATTTATTAATTTATTTAATTCTTTAATTGATTAATTATCTTCATATAATTTTTTATAGTTTTTTAAGTGTAAATCCCTTCATTTATTTATTTAGATTTTATGATATAAATACTTAACAATTGTTATATATTTTAAGATTTTCTAT
>CAMODR010000084.1 GCA_946611495.1 uncultured Methanobrevibacter sp.
CAATTATTATTCAATTATCAATTTTTAAATACTTATTTATTGTGATACAATGCTTTTTAATACTTATGAACCTGGAAAATTTGCTTTTTCACAAGAGTCAATAGACTTGTATGATTCAAATCAAAGAGATGATGATTTAAACAATCAATCTGTTGATGATTTTATAAAGTCTAAAAAATGGGGAATTATAGGAGTTCCTTTTGACAGCACTTGCTCATACCATCATGGTTCCAGATATGCCCCTACGCTCATAAGGGAAGCTTCTTTTGGTTTTGAACAGTATAACTGTGAATTCGATAAGCTTTTAGATGGTGAATTTTACGATTGCGGCGATTTGAATGTTGTTCATGGAAATTGTATGAAAACTTGTGAAATCCTTGAAGATTCAGTTAAAGAACTTATTGGTTCAAATATTAAGCCAATAATAATTGGTGGGGAACATAGTGTAAGTTTAGGGTCCATAAGTGCTTTAGCCAGTTTAGAAGAGTATGGCGACTTAAGAGACATCACTGTTATCCATTTGGATGCTCATAGGGATATTATTGATGAATATATTGGTGAAAAGTATTCTCATGCAAGCATTATGAAGAGGGTATATGATTTAAATCCTAAAGAGTTGATTCAAATAGGAATCAGGTCTTTTTCCATTGAAGAGAAGGAATTTGTTGAAAATAAGGAAAATATATCAAGTTTCTATGCTAAGAATATCACAAGCAATAATGGCAATGGCAGCATAAGTGAGAATGTGAAAACTTTTGAAGACTTATTGTCTAAAATCGATTCAATCGAAGGAAAAGTCTATATTTCCATTGATATGGATGTCTTTGACCCTTCAATCGCACCATCTGTTGGCAATCCTACACCTAATGGATTATATTATAGGGAATTTCAATCAATATTTGAATCATTAAGCTTTAATGAAAAGATAGACATAATTGGTTTTGATCTTGTTGAGCTTGCAAGTGACAAATTAGGTGATGTCACTGCAGTTCTTGCTGCTAAAATCATTTATGACTTTTTAACTTTATTTTCTTAATTTTCACTATTTTTACACTTTTTTGTTTATTTTTCACTTTTTTTGGATGTTATATTTTCACTATTTTTACACTATTCAAATATCAACAAATAATATAAATATCACTTAAAACTATATTTATATTATAATATTTTAATTAGTCAGTAGTAAGAATATTTGAAAATTCTTATTTGGCAATTAATAATAATTATATTTAAAAAATTTAAAACTTTAAAACTTTAAAACTTTATTAAATTTATTTTAATGAATTTATTTGTAAGAAAAATTTAAGGAGATTTTTTATGTTTAAAAGAGAAATAGAATTATCCGGTCATATCATTGATTCTCTAACTCTTCCTAAAACCATGGATATCATTATGGATAAAGGTGGAGACTTTGATATATTGGAATTTGATATAGGGAAACGTAAATCTGATATTAGTAAAGCTAAGATTATGGTTTCAGCTGAATCTCCAGATATTTTAAATTCTATACTTGATGAACTTAATTTTATTGGAGTTTCAATTTCTGAAATCGAAGAGGTTAATTTAGTGGCTTCTCCAAAAGACCAAGTGGCTCCTGAAGGTTTCTATTCTACAAGTCATCATGTAACTCACATTTATTATAAGGATGAATGGATTCTTGTAAATGATATTGAAATGGACTGTTTGATTGTTATTGATGAAGAAGCAAAAACTGCATCTTGCAAACCAATTGCTGATATTAAGAAAGGCGATTTAATTGTTGTAGGTCGTGAAGGAGTAAAAATCACACCTCCTCAAAGGGCAAGAGGTAAACAAGGCGTATTTGAGTTTATGAACAGTGAAGTTTCATCTGAAAAACCTATGATGAGCATAATTAATGATGTTGCATCTGAAATTAAGGAAATTAAATCTAAAGGCGGTAAAATAGCACTTGTTGGAGGTCCAGCTATTGTTCACACTGGTTCTGCAGGCATTGTTGCTCAACTTATTAAAGAAGGATTCATAGATGTTATTTTTGCTGGAAATGCTTTAGCTACTCACGATATTGAGTGCGATCAGTTCGGAACTTCCCTTGGTGTAAATGTAAAAACAGGAGAAGTTGTGGCTCATGGTCATACCCACCATATGAGGGCTATAAACAGAATTAATCGTTCAGGTTCAATTAGAGAAGCTGTGGAAGATGGCACATTAAAAAGCGGAATAATGTATGAGTGCATTAAAAACGATGTTCCATTTGTATTGGCTGGTTCTATTCGTGATGATGGCCCATTGCCTGATGTAATCACTGATACAGTCGAATCACAAAAGCTTATGCGTAAATATGTTCAGGAAGTGGATATGGTCATAATGATTTCTACCATGTTACATTCTATTGCAACAGGTAACTTATTGCCTTCTAGAGTGAAAAGTATTTGTGTAGATATTAATCCATCTACAGTTACTAAGCTTTCAGATAGAGGCAGTGCACAAGTTGTTGGTATTGTGACTGACGTTGGAGCATTCTTGCCAGTTTTATATGGTGCTTTACAAGAATAGATAATAATTCTAATCATTTATTTTAATTATATTTATTTTAATTTATATTTATTTTAAAATAATTGAGAATTATTATTTTTAAAACATTTTATTTATTTTAAAATAATATGAGAATATTATTTTTTAAACTTTTTTTAATTTTTAATTTTTTATAGACTATAACTATTTAGGAGTTTCAATATGGATGAAAAGATAATTGATTATGAAGGTAATCAAATAGTGGTAAGTGCTGACGGTGATGAGGATATTGAAATAGGAGACATCATCATCACTGATGCTGAAGAGCCTGAGGGTGACTTGGTTATAACTGCAAGAATTTTGGAAATGGACTTAAGGGAAGTTTATCCTGCAGAAATTGTTATAGAAAACGGTCTTTTTAAAGAGGTTATTCCTATAATTACTGATGATGAGGATAGTCTTGATATGGACTTTGATGGAGTTCTCATTCCTGGTTTTATTGATTCACATATTCATATTGAAAGCTCTAAGCTCACTCCATCAAACTTTGCTAAAGCTGCATTGGCTCATGGAACAACATCTGTTGTAGCAGATCCTCATGAGATTGCTAATGTTTTAGGAGTTGAAGGAGTAGAATTTATGATTGAAGACGGTAAGGATGCGCCATTTGATTTTTATTATGCTGCTCCATCCTGTGTGCCAGCAACTCCATTTGAAAGTTCTGGAGCAATATTGGATAGTGAAGACATTGCTGACTTGTTGAACCGTGAAGAAGTGGTTGCTCTTGGTGAAATGATGAATTTCCCAGGTGTTTTAGCTGAAGATGAAGAAGTTATTAAAAAATTAAAGGCTGCTAATGATTTATCCAAACCTATTGATGGTCATGCTCCACTCCTTAGTGAAGAAGATTTGAAAAAATATGTCTCTTGGAATATATCAACTGACCACGAATGCAGTAATTTCGCTGAAGCTATTGAAAAGAAGAACTTAGGCATGAAAATTATGGTACGTGAAGGTTCATCTGCTAAGGATATGGACTCTCTATTTAATTTAGATGATAGGTTAAACTATGTCATTGAAGAGGAAATGAAAGGAAATTATATGGGTGAAAATACTGATGAAGCATTATCCATACCTCCTTTTGACTTTTTGGTCTGTGATGATATTGATGCAAGAGACTTGTCTAAAGGCCATTTAAATGCTTTAGTTAAAAAGGCTATTTCTATGGGAATCAATCCTAAAGAGGCAATTCGATTAGTTACCATTAACCCTGCAGAGCATTATGGATTGAATTGCGGTGCAATTGAAGATGGAAAAATAGCTAATTTTATGCTTGTTGATGATTTGAAGAATTTAAACATCTCTAAGGTTTGGGTTCATGGGGAACTTGTTGTAGATAATGGTGAAGTCTTATACGAAGGCAAGAAACCTGAAATAATCAATAATTTTGACCTTGATGAAGTCAAGGCTGAAGACTTTGACCCAATAATGGAAATGGATTATGTAAATTCATTAATGGATGAAACCACTAATGTTTTTGTTATGGAAGCATATGATGGTGAATTGATCACTGGAAAGTTAGAAAAAACCTTATTGGTAAGGAATAAGGTTATTCAGCCAGACATAAAGAATGACATAATTAAGATTGCTGTAGTAAACAGATATGGCGGAAATAACATAACAAATGGTTTTATTAAAGGATTTAACATTAAAAAAGGAGCTATTGCTACAACAGTGTCACATGACTCTCATAATATTGTGACTATTGGTGCAAGTTCTGAGGATATGGCAAATGCAGTTAATTTGATTAGGCAACATAAAGGTGGTCTTGCAGTTGTATGTGCTGAAGATGGCATTGAAGAGATATTGGACCTTCCAATTGCAGGATTGATGTCTGATAAGGATGCAGATTATGTTGCATCTAAATTAGTCAAGCTATTTAATTTAACTAGGGATTTAGGATGTACCTTAAGTTCTCCATTCATGACATTATCATTTATGGCATTGCTTGTTATTCCGAACTATAAAATCAGTGATTTAGGTTTATTCGATGTTGAAAAATTCGACTTCATTGATTTGGTAAGGCAATACTTAAATTAAGCTTTTTATTATTTTTATAAATCTTTTTTCTATTTTTTTTCTATTTTTTTTCTATTTATTTCTTGTTTAATGTTTTCTACATTTATTTTTTTATTTTCATTTTTTCATTTTTTATTTTTTTCATAGTCTTAATTCTTTTTTCTATCATTTTTTCATTTTCATTTTTTCATTTTTTATATTTAATTCATAAAAAGATATTTTACTATGTTAATTAGGATAGTTTTTAATAGTAAAAACAATAAATTATTGTTTGTTATAATAGGTGATTTTTTGAGCGAAACAAATGAAGAAATTGATATGATTGTAAACCATCCTAAACAGGCAATCAATAAGCTTGCTCTTCCAATTATCTTCAGTAACTTTTTCATGGTTTTGAATAATATTATTGATGGAATATGGGTAGCAGGCATAGGTTCCAACTCTTTAGCTGCAGTTGGTTTTGTAACTCCATTGTTTTTAGCTATGGTTGGCTTTGCCAATGGTTTAGGTGCAGGGGCAAACAGTTTAATAGCAAGGTGTATCGGTGCTGAAAAGTATGAAAATGCTGGAAATAGTGCTATTCACTCTTTAATGTTAAGTATTATAGTAACAATAATTGTCACAATCCTTCTGATGATCTTTTTAAGGCCTCTTCTTATTACTATGGGTGCTGGAAGCATCATTGATGAGACAATGGCATACGGTTTCATACTTCTTATGGGAATCTTTTCAGTCTTCTTGCCTGCAATGATATCTGCAATTTTCCGTTCTCAAGGGGAAATTAAAAGGGCTTCTTATCCTTTAATATTAAATGCAGTAATTAATATGATTCTTGACCCTATTTTTATTTATGTGCTTGGATGGGGCGTAAGAGGTGCTGCATTTGCTACTGTACTTGCTGGAACTTCAGCACTTATTCCAATGGGCTATTGGATGTTTGTAAAAAGGGATAGTTTCTTGGAAATTAAGTTGAGAGAATATAAGACAAATCTAAAGATTTATAAGGATATTCTTGTTGTTGGAATCCCTGCCAGCATAGAGCAGTTTATCATATCATTTGTTTCAATTCTAATGAATTATTGGCTGACTATTCTTGTAGGCACACTTGCTGTAGCGGCTTATACTGCAACTTGGAGGTTAATATCAATTGGAATCACTCCATTGATAGGTATAGGAGTTGCTGCATTGACAGTAGGTGGTGCTGCTTATGGTGCTAAAAACTTAAGGAATTTTAAGATAGCTCTTAATTATGGTGTAAAGTTAGGTTTAATATCTTCTGCAATAATTTGTGCAATATTCTTCTTCTTTGCAGAGCCTTTGTCATTTATCTTTTCATATTCTGCAGATAGTGCTATTCTTGCTCCTAGAGTTGTTGATGCATTGAGAGTCCTTTGTTTCTTTATTCTGCTTATGCCTTTAGGTGTTGTGGCAGGAAACCTGTTCCAATCTATGGGTAAGGGAACAATATCCTTGCTTTTGACTTTGCTTAGATCATTCATTTTAGAGATTCTCTTTGCAGGAGTCTTTGCATTTGTATTCTCATGGGCAGATATTGGTATCTATGCTGGTTTAGTGTGTGGAATGATGTTAGGTAGTGTTGTTTCATACATCTATATAAATTATTATCTTAAGAAAAATGAGAGTTATTTTGAAATAAAATAAGGTTTA
>CAMODR010000085.1 GCA_946611495.1 uncultured Methanobrevibacter sp.
CTATAAGAACATCTAGAACATTCTTCAGCCTTTTCAGGCTTTCTTTCATACTCATCATTCTTGATTTTTCCTGCAATGATATTAAGATTAGCCTTTTCCCTCTTCATACGATCTTCATCAATATCAACTATATAAGGTTTGTCTCCCTTGATAAAGTGAATTATAGCTCTCTTGACATCATACTTTTCATATTCAGGAATTTCCCTAAGGGCTGAAGCATAAATGTATGACTGCTTAACATAGGCATCAATGTGGTTTTCATCGAATTCAGCATACTTATAATCCAAAATTACAACTTCACCATTTTCCTCCATGTAAACCAAGTCAATTGCACCATTTAAGAGATAGTTATCCCTTAATAGCTCAAAGTCAAATTCTGCTTCAAGGACTTCTCTATTTACTGAGTATTTATAGTAATAGTTAATTACATTATTCTTAAACTCTTTAAATTCCTCGTCTCCTTCTTCTATATCAAACATAGGTTTATAATGCTTGATGATGATTTCTTCAAGCTCATCTTCGCTGACTGTAATGCCATCCAATAGCTTTAGGTTAAGCTCTTCCATGATTTCGTGGAAAACGCTTCCCCTATTTGCAGCTTTAGCTGAACCTGAACGCATGAATCCTAAATTATAGCTTAAGTCATACTTGAATGGACATGAAATGTATTGTGTATATCTTGAATAATTAAGTACAACTGGCTCTTCAAGGCTTTCAAGCTCATCTTTAATCTCTTCATCTTCTTTTGGACTGCTTTGGTTAAAGTCCCATTCAAACTTGACTTTGTCCAATTCATCATAGCTAAAATCAGTTAAACTATCTTTGATTCTTTCAATTTGCTCTGGAACTTCTCCAATAGTGGATAAAATCAAGAGATCTTTAGCCCTTGTCATTGCAACATAAAGGACTCTGTCCTCTTCCTCAGCACTTAAAATGTTTTCATCCTCAATAGAAATGGTTTTAGGGACCCATTCATCATTTTCCTTTTTTAAGGTAGTTTTATACCCTAAACATTCATTTGGAGTGTAATATGTGTCATTAGGGAAGACATTATCCTTTTCACGATTAGGATCTTTAACCTTCATTGGGAACTTTTCCTTTTGAAGTGATGTGATAATGGTTACTGGAAACTCGAGACCTTTAGCCCCATGAATGGTCATTAGCTGAACGCCCTCATCATCTTTATGATGGGAATCATATTTTTTAATGGCATCATTTAAAAAGAAAAAGGCTCCCCTAATATCAGTCTCAGAAATGAATGATTCATAATTAGATATTGTTTGAGTGATTAAAGCAATATCTGCGATTTCATCATAGGACATTTCATGTTCATATATATCAGACAATGCAAGTAACTTGTAAAAGACAGCTAATACGGTTAATGGCTCTGATTCTTCTTGAGAATCTGATTCCATCTCGATAGAAGAATTATCAGAAATTAATTCAGTATTTGCAGATTCAGAAATCAATTCACCATTATCTTCAGCACTTTCAGACTTTTTAGGATAAATTTCCTCTCTGATTGCTTCTAAATGGGTGAAGAATTTCTTATCTTTTGGGTTTTCTATTTTTTCCAAATCGATTATAGGAACTTGAACCTGTCTAAATATTTTAGTTAATGTATCCAAATCTTCATTATCTTTAACTCTTTTAGCATTTCTTACTCTACTAACGCCTCTTTCCTTTCTAAATCCATTCTCAATCCTAAGGATATCATCATAAAAGTCTTCCTGAAGTGAATGAAGGTAATCGATAGTTGATTGATCAAGGTTCCAAAATGGTGTTACAAAGTAATCTCCACAAAATGCATTAAGGTTTGATTCTTCTTTTAATTCTTCTTTTGATGGAATATGTCCTAAATAAGTCTTTCTAGAAACATACCATAACAAAGTTTTTATGGATTTAACCCACGGCTTATCAGACAAGTCCTTTTGCCCCTTAATGGAAAAACTGATCTCATCATTGCTAAGCATTTCAGTCAAATTTTTAATTGTCTTATCGCTATGCTTCCTATAAAGGACAGCCACATCAGAGTAATCCCTAATAAGCTGATTTTCCTTTAGATATTTAATGATTTGATAAATATTTACAGCTTCATCATCACTATCCTCATTTTCAATTAGGAAATTAGGGTTATTGTAAGGCTTGCCATCGCTTTTCATATTCTTATTTGAGGTATCTTTTCTTTGAGAGGATATAAACTCCTCTGTAAGATTAACTATATTCTCTGTTGAGCGGAAATTAATGTCTAAAGGAGTTGTATTAAAACCTTCCAATTTAACCAATTCATCAAAGAAATCATTGAAGGAACTTCTGAATGCATAAATATGCTGGTCAACATCTCCTACTGCAGTGAAATAGTCACAATGTTTTCTTAAATGCTGAAAAATCCTGAATTGAAGAGGGTCAGTGTCCTGAAACTCATCTACAAAAACAGTAGTGTATTGGGTCTTTGAATCCCTAGCCAACTCTTCCATTGTCTTTTTCTGCAAGGTGTCATAATCTACATAGCCATTTTCATCCAATAGCTTCAAATAAATAGGATAAGCCTTTATGATTTGTCTAAATCTTGCATTATACCAATTCTTTTTATATGATTTTAAGTTAAAATCCTCATCATCACTATCAAGATTATTATCATGATCATCAATAAGCTTTTTAGAGAAATAGTTCATAGAGTTTACGAAATTAATATAAGATTGGGTTACTGGCCTTGATTCTGAAATCATTTCCTCAAGCATTTCAGAGTCTACATTGAATGAACCATATTCGCCAAATTTAGAGATGACAGCCGGAATCTGATAATCCAATACTGTAGATTCCCCTATAAATCCAAGCTCCTCACTGAATTTCTTAATGAATAATGTCTTCATTTCTGAAGAGTCATCATCTATTAATCTTACTTGGATGTCCCTCTCTTTAAGAAACTCAAGACAGAAAGAATGGATTGTGGAAATCTGCATCTTCAATACTATTTCATTTGAAAGCTCTTTTCTTAACTTATACTTTAAGTTGTCTGCAGCCTTATTAGTGAATGTGATTACTAAAAAGGATTCAGGATCTACTCCTTGTTTTATCAAATGCTTAATTCTCTCTACAATTACAGTGGTCTTACCGGAACCAGGTCCAGCCTCAACCAATAATGTGCCTTTACCATATTCAATTACTTTATTTTGGTTTCCTTTAAATTCCATAGCTGTTCCCCCTTTATCTTTTATATATTAATGGTCACTGTTACTTATAAACCTTTTCAATTGTCCACAATATACTTTCAAAAAGAGTTAATTATTTAAATATATCTATCTTTAGAGTAATTAATTTTTTTAAAAGACTCCTTAATTTCAAAAGATAATAAGAAATTAATGATTGTTCGTAATGATTAAAATTAAAATAACTAATTTGTAATAATCGATTAAAATTATTATTACATAATAATTTTAATATAAAATTATTTATAATCAATAAAAACAATTAGATAGTATTAATAATATAATAAAATTAATTATAACTTTAAAATAATAAAAATAATAAAAATAATAAAGAATTTCATTTTTTAAAATTTTAAAAAAATAAATTTGTAAAGAAATCGGAAGATTTATATACTTTAAAATCAAAAGTATTATTACAAATTTAGAAAAACACGGCAACCACCAAAAATTATACACCACACCTTAATGCATCACTATTAAGAAACATATTATAATTTTTTTAGCTTGCTGTTTTTAAAAGAGAATAATAATCAAAATAAGGTTTAAAAATCATTATTGATCTTATTCTTTTTTAAATTTCTGGATTAAAGGATTTTATACAAATTTTATTTTTTTTTAAGGAGATAATTTATGAGTATGATAAATCTAGAAATAAGCAAAAAGGAAATCATCTATGACGGTAAAGTAAAAAAATATGGAAAGAAAGGCGTAATTCCAATAAAGGAAAAATTAGACCATGAACATATCTATGTAATTTTCCCATTTGAGCGTAAAAACATTGGAGGCAAAGTGCATATAATAGTCGATTCAATGTATATAGAAAGAGTAAGCCTTAATGAAGGCAAATACCAAATTAACTTAAAAAACAAGTATGCTGGCAAGAAATGCATTGTTATTAATGTAAAAGACAAAATTAATATGGAATTAGAAAAAAGATATAGTGTCTATGATGGCAAAGTGAAAAAAACATACAATGGCCAAGGAATTGTCAGAGTAAAGGACAAATACCTTGGAAGCCGTTCATATGTTATTTTCCCAAGCCACCGCAAAGAGGATGATAATATGATTTCATTTGGAATTGATGAAATATCCAATGAGGGAATTCATCCAGACACTGACCACACCTGTCGCATACTTTTAGGCAAGGAATATATTGGAAGGGACTGTCTAATTGTCTTACAAGAAGCTTAATTTTGGTTTAGACATATACAGGTCCTTTAAAAATAAAACTTTATATATAACTTTCTTATTATTTTTGTAAAGGGGGAAAAATTATGAAAATGAAAATAAATAGTATAAAAGATGAGAAATATTATCCATTAACTCGTAAAGAATTTGAAGAAAAAGTAATAGAACTGACTTTAAGCCTATATGATGAAAAGGACCATGATTACATTAAAAAAGAAATCAATAGAGTAATTGAAACAGAACCATTATTTTGGAACGGTTTATATGATGGTGCTTGTTTTGTTTATGAGAACCCATCTCTTTATGGAAAGAATTGCAAAAGAGCATTTGAAGATGGGTACATATTGCAAAATGCAGTAGGAGAATTAAGATTAATGATAGGATAAAGAAGATAAAAATAGGGGTGATATGAATGACTGATTTAGAAAAGCTTGAAGAGAAATTCCACGAGTTCCTTAAAACTGGATTGAGTGATAAGGCCTATAATGTTGATTTAGTGAAGGTCACTGAAGACTTGTTTAAACAAATGAAGGCGTTTTATATAGCATTCGGATTTATTTCATATTTTTTAGTTAAGGAAAATGAAAATCCTGTGCTTTATGTTAACATAGCCACACGAATGGATACTGACTTAATAGTGTTTATTGATGAAGAATCATATGATGTTTATGATGTGTTTATGGGCGAGAATAAGGAAATAAGTAAAAAATATTATGAAGAATCCAAAAAGGTTAAAAGATTTGAAGATATGGAAAACATTAGAATAATAAAAGAAAAAGATAAGGGGGAAATCAAATGAAAAGCATTAGAAATGGAGTTTTTGGACATATAGTTGGAGATGCATTAGGATTGCCTGTACAATTCTTCCCAAGGGAAGACCGTGAGAGAGAACCTGTTGACGACATGATAGGATACGGATCATTCGATCTTCCGCCTGGAAGCTGGTCAGATGACGGTAGCCTAACTCTTGCAACAATTGACGGCCTTACTAAAAGTTTTAAAGAAAATTATGATGAGAATGAGGAGAAAAACTTGAATGAAATCATTGACTATGAAATGATTATGGAAAACTTCTCCAGATGGCTTAATGAGGGAGAATTCACTCCATATGACTTTGCTTATGATATAGGCGGTGCCACCATGGATGGCATTAGAAGATATGATGGGGGCTGCGAAGCAATAATGTCTGGAGGCATAGGAGAGCGTGACAACGGTAATGGATCTCTTATGAGAATCTTACCCTTAGCATTCCTTATTTATTCATTAAGCCAGAAATATCAAATTAGCATGGAAGATAGGATGGAAGCAGTTCATAAATTATCTTCACTTACCCATAGACATATAAGAAGCCAGATATCCTGTGGAATCTATGTAAACATTGCTCTTGAATTTATTGAGAATTTCGAGAATGATAAGGGCAGGGATTTGGAGGGCCTAATAGATAATGGAATAAAAAACTCAATGAGATATTATATGGAAGACCCATCCTTTAAAGATGAATTACACCATTTCATTAGGGTTTATATTGATATTCAAAGTCTTCCTAAAGATGAAATCAAAAGCGGAGGATACACAATATCAAGCCTTGAAGCTTCCATATGGTGCTTGCTTAACAATTACAATTATAAGGACACTGTCCTTGAGGCTGTAAATCTTGGATACGATACTGATACAACTGCATGCATTGTAGGAGGCCTTGCTGGTATCTACTATGGCTATGAAGAGATACCTGAAGACTGGATCAATCAATTAGCTAAGTTAGATTATATAAATGAGATAGTTGATGAGTTTACTGATTGCATTAGTTCAATTAATAAATAAAAA
>CAMODR010000086.1 GCA_946611495.1 uncultured Methanobrevibacter sp.
AAAAATAGTTATATACTTTGAGATTTAAAATATTGAATACTATAAAGTATATTCATTGCATTTAAATATTACTTTAAACATAACTAATAAATAATTTATACTTATTATAAATATTTTTTAAAAAATTTATAAAAGATTTCTTAAAGAAGTTTAATGTTTTTTAAAATTTTATAAATGTTTTATAATAAATTATAATAATTTTAATCAATTTATAAAAAATAACTGTGGGGTTAGCAAGTGAAATTTATAGATGATGCAATTAAAGAATCTGAGGAGAGCATTGAAAAGAACACTCCTAAAAAAACAGATGAAGAATTAGATAAAGAATTACTCGAAATAATTAAGGGCAGTCGTGCTAAAATTATCGTAGTAGGTGCTGGTGGAGCTGGAAATAACACAATTTCAAGATTAAATGAAATTGGTATTGAAGGTGCTGAAACCATTACTGTAAATACTGATGCACAAGACTTGTTCTACAGTCAAGCTGATAAAAAATTACTCTTAGGAAGACAAACCTGCGGTGGTCTCGGTGCTGGTGGAGAACCAGCAATCGGTGAAGAATCTGCTGAAGAAAGTGAAGAAGATATTAGAGAAGAGTTAGACGGCGCTGACATGGTATTTGTTACATGCGGTCTTGGTGGAGGAACTGGTACTGGTTCTGCTCCTGTTATCTCTAAAGTCGCTAAAAAATCTGGCGCTTTAACTGTTGCTGTTGCTACTATGCCATTCTCTGCAGAAGGTGTAAAAAGAAGAGAAAATGCAGAAATCGGTTTAGAAAAACTCCAAGAAAATGCAGATACTGTAATTGTAATTCCTAATGATAAATTATTAGAAGTCGCTCCAAACCTTCCTTTAAACAAAGCATTCATGGCTTCCGATGAAATTTTAGGAAGAGCTGTTAAAGGAATCACTGAATTAATTACCAAACCTGGTCTCATTAGTTTAGACTTTGCTGATATTAGTTCTATCATGAAAGGTTCTGGAATGGCTATGATTGGTATGGGAGAATCAGAATCTGGAGACAGAGCAATCGAATCTGTACATGAAGCATTAAGCAGTCCTTTATTAGATATTGATATTTCCAATGCTAAAGGTGCTTTAATTAACATTTCAGGTAGTTCTGACTTAACATTACAAGAATCTGAAAAGATTGTCCAAATTGTTGCTGACAACTTAGATCCTGAAGCTAACATTATTTGGGGAGCTCAAATTGATGAGGACTTAGAAAACATGATACGTACAACTATTGTAGTATCTGGTGTAAAATCCCAATACAATATTTCCCGCTCTGATGATGATTTAGATGAAGAATTCAGTGACGATTTTAGTGATGCTGAAATCCTCGGTGAAGAACAAGCTCCAGATGACCCATTAGATGAATTTTTAGATGGAATATTCTAAGTGGCTAATTTGAATTAGTCAAAAAATTAATGAGATTTAGTCAGTATGCTAAGTCTCTATTAATCAATTTTAAATTTCTAGATTGTTGGTTTAGTTTTTCTAAACTAATGGTTTTCAATTAAATTTCTAGATTGTTGGTTTAGTTTTTCTAAACTAATGGTTTTCAATTAAATTTCTAGATTGTTGGTTTAGTTTTTCTAAGCTAATGAATAATTTATTTTAAGTAGTGATGTTAAATGACTTATCAAGATGAACTAAGTGATTTCTGGAAACAATGTAAAAGAGTTTTAAAAGTAGCTAAAAAACCAGACCGTGAAGAATATTTTGATTTTTCTAAAGTAACTGCTATTGGTATAGCAATTATTGGTGTAATTGGTTTTGTTATTGTTTTATTTGGTCAATTATTAGGATTATAATTAAACCTTTTTCTTTTAATTGGCAAATTTTAGAATATAAGTAAAATTGGCCTTTTATTACCTTATTTTTTAGTATTTTTTATTAAATACTTTTATTTTTCTATTTTTATTAAATTCTTTATTTTTATTGTTTTTTAAATCATTATAAATGTGTATTTGGAATATGAGTTCTTTATTAATGATTTTATTGAAAAATAAGTTCTTTTTTAAGACTTTTATTCTATTTTATTTTTTAATTTAGATGTTTAAATGAAACATTTATATACTTGTAATTACATAATTATTTACATTATATGAATCTAATTTTATTTATTTTATTTTAATATTCATATTTTCTTGAATTTTAATAATAGATTCTTATTTATTAAACTATTTATTTTGTTTATTTTACAAAATTTAAAATTAATTGCTGTATATTGTAGTTTATAGAATATATAAGGGTTGAAATGAGAAAGTGCTTCTATATGAGTATTTAAATTAAAAAACTAATAAAATTTTAATTTATATAACTTAATTATCTATAAACTTATTAATTATTACAAATTTTAATTATATAGGTGAATTTAAATGGAAGATCATAAAAATTCCATATTTGCTCTTAAAACATCAGCAGGTCAAGAAAGAACTGTAGCTATGTTGCTAAGAATGAAAGCGGATAAACCTGGTGTAGATATTAAATCAATAGTTGTGCCAGAATCTTTAAAAGGTTATATTATTGTAGAATCTGCTACAAACCTTGATATGAAGAACCCTGATATGAAGGTTCGTCATTTAAGAGGTATTGTAGGTGCAAAAAGAGATGGAACTATCGATCCAAGTAGTCAAATAACCTTAGAAGAAGTTAAAAAATTCTTAAAGCCACAACCTATTATTTCATCTATCCAAAAAGGAAGCATTGTTGAACTTGTTTCCGGTCCTTTCAAAGGTGAAAAATCTAAAGTTGTCCGTTTAGATGAATCTCGTGAAGAAGTTGTTCTCGAGTTAATTGAAGCAGCAGTTCCTATTCCTGTTACTGTTAAAGCTGATCAAATTAGAATTATTAAAAAGGAGGCTGACTAATGGCTAAAGATACAGTTGAAGTTCTTCTCGAAGGTGGAACAGCTACTCCTGGACCACCATTAGGACCTGCAATTGGACCTTTCGGTGTCAATATGATGCAGGTAGTAGAAGAAATTAATAAAAAAAGTGCTGATTTCGCAGGTATGAAAGTACCAGTTATAATTACTATTGACAGTAATACTAAAGAATTTGAAATTGAAATTGGTACCCCTCCAACAACTGCTCTTATTATGGATGAACTTGGCATTGAAAAAGGAGCTCATGAACCTGGTGCTGAAGTTGCAGCAGACTTATCTGTAGAACAAGCTTTAAAAATCGCAAGAATGAAATTCGATTCTTTACTTGCAAACGACTACAAACATGCTGCTAAAGAAATTATGGGTACCTGTGTAAGTATGGGAATTACCGTTGATGGTAAAGATCCTAGAGATGCTCAAAAAGCAGTTGATGCTGGAGAATACGACGATATCTTTGCAGAATAAATTTAAAATCAATTATTAATCGATTATTGATTTAATAATTTTTATTTTATTATTTTATTCTTTATATCGTATTTTTTAATTAATCAAATTATATTTATATTTTATTTATTTAAGTGATTAATTAGCTTCATTAAAGCACTATGATTTTTATCAATAGTTTGTTTAATTGGCTTTTTATGATAAATAGATAATTTTATTCACTTAAAATATAGATGATGTTATGGTCTTAATATTTTACTTGTTCTAAAGTATGGGATCATGATTGATATATTGATTATGAAATCTAAAGATTTTATAAACGCTTTTAAATATTTTAATAATTATCTTATTATTATATCATTACAACGATTATATTAATATTTTAATTTTTCTAAACTGCTTAAAAGATTTTATTTAATTTGTAGATTTCTCGTAAAAAAACTATCATGAACAATGTTCATGGAGGATTTATATGACACAAGAGATTATTGATGCGGTGAAGGAGGCAAAAGAACAAGCTAAGCCGAGAAACTTCACTCAATCCATTGATGTTATCATTAACATTAAGGATTTAGATGTCAGAAAACCAGAAAACAGATTTAGCGAAGAAGTAGCTCTTCCTAACGGACGTGGTAAAGAAGTCAAAATCGGAGTTATCGCTGACGGGGAATTAGCTCTTGCTGCTAAAAATGCTGGTATCGATGTCGTGATTTCCAAAGAAGATTTACAAGAGTTCGGTAAAGACATTAAAGCTGCTAAAAAAGTAGTAAACTCTGTCGATTCATTTATCGCTCAAGCTGATATGATGCCACTTGTAGGTAGATTCTTAGGTCGTATCTTAGGACCTCGTAATAAGATGCCTAAACCAGTGCCAGCTAGCGCTAGAATCGAACCTTTACTTGAAAGAGTACAATCTACTATTAAAGTAGGTGTAAAACAACAACCTTCTATTCAAATCTTAGTTGGAACTCAAGACATGGACGACGAGAAGTTAGCTGAAAATATTGAAGCTGTTCTTGCAGTTTTAGACCGCAATTTAGAAAAAGGAAGAAACCAAATAAAATCCATGTATATTAAAGCGACTATGGGTTCAGTAGTGAGGGTGATTTAAGATGGCTCACGTTGCTGAATGGAAAAAAGAAGAAGTTAATGAACTTAAAGGTATTATTGATTCTGCTGAAGTTGTAGGTATCGTAAACCTATTAAACATTCCTGCTAGACAATTACAAGAAATGAGAAAAACTCTTGCAGGTAAAGCAACTATCAGATTATCTAAAATCAACCTTATGAAATTAGCTTTAGAAGATTGTGTAGATGAGAAAGCTAACATTACTGGGCTTTCAGATTATATGGAAGGTCAACCTGCACTTGTATGTACCGACATGAATCCTTTCAGATTGTACAAAATATTAGAAGACAGTAAAACCTCTGCTCCTGCAAAAGCTGGATCAATTGCTTCTGATGATATTGTTGTACCTGCTGGAGATACTGGTTTCCCACCAGGTCCGTTCCTCGGTGACTTACAACAAATAGGTGTACCTGCTAAAATCGACAAAGGTAAAATTGTAGTTCAAAAAGACACTACAGTTGTAAAGGCTGGAGAAGAAGTTTCTAAAAATGTAGCTTCTGCATTAACCAGAATGGATATCAAACCTATGGAAGTAGGTATGGATCTTAAGGCTGTATACGAAGATGGTTCTATCTTCCAAGCAGATGTATTAGCTATTGATGAAGAAGAAACCTTCGCAAACATTCAAAATGCATTTACTAAAGCATTTAACTTATCTGTATTCAGTGCTTTCCCAACTAGTGAAACTATTTCAACTATAATTAGTACTGCTCATTCCAAAGCTTACAATGTTGCTATTGAAGCAGCTATTCCTACTGATAAGACTTCTGACATGTTAATTGCACTTGCAAACGCTAAGATGTTAGCATTAGCTGGTGAATTAAGTTCTGATGCTATTGACGATGAAATTGCTAATAAATTAGCAAATGTCGCTGTCGCTGCAGCTCCTGTTGCAGAAGAAGCTGAAGAAGAAGTGGAAGAGGAAGAAGAGGAAGAAGAAGATAAAAGCGAGGAAACCGCAGCACTCGGTTTAGGTGCTTTGTTCGGTTAGATAAAATTTAAATTTATACTTTTAATTGTTTTAATAAACCATAGGTCCGATATAAAAAAATAATATGTATTGGATTATTTAAAAAGAAAATAATTTATTATAATAAATAAACGGTGATAACATGGAATATATATATGCGGCAATGATTTTGCACACCACAGAACAAGATATTAATGAAGAAAATGTAACTAAAATCTTAGAAGCAGCTGGCGCTGACGTAGATGATTCTAGAGTAAAAGCTTTAATCGCAGCATTAGAAGATGTTGATATTGAAGAAGCTATGGAAACTACTGCTATGGCAGCAGCTCCTGCAGCAGCAGCTCCTGTAGCTGAAGCAGCAGCAGAAGAAGAAGAGGAAGAAGAAGAGGAAGAAGAAGACGAAGAACAAGCAGCTGCAGCAGCAACCGCTGGTTTAGGTGCTTTATTCGGATAGATTCTCTCTATCCTTTATTTTCTTTTTTTTATTTTTTTAATAGCTTTTAGTTATTTTTATTCATTACTTTTTTCAGTTTTACTTATTTTTTTAGTTTTTTTTTCACTTATTGCTTATTTTATCTAATTTTATCAATTTTTAGTTATTTTCATCTATTTTAGTTATTTTAGTTAATTTTATTCATTTTAGTTAATTTTTATCTATTTTTAGTTATTTTAGTTAATTTTTATCTATTTTTAGTTATTTTAGTTAATTTTTATCTATTTT
>CAMODR010000087.1 GCA_946611495.1 uncultured Methanobrevibacter sp.
TGTTTTATACGAATTGTTTTAAAGTTCGTAACCTCTTGCCTGCATAATACTCGATGTTAATGTTGAGAAATTCAATAGCTACTTTTTTTGTTTTCATTTCCTTAGATGATATTGACTTAACGGCAGTGATTTTGGAAATCAAATATGATTTTGGACTGAGATATATGAAGCGTTTCAGAATGTGAGTTTTGAATAGCTAATGGCATCTGTCTTTCTTTTTGCAGTTTTTGTTATTTCTTCATGATAGAAATAATTTACAACAATTGGAGGTTCATCAAAAGGTTGTATGATAGAGTCATTATCCCTAAGATACAGCAATCCTTGATTTTCGCAGTATTCCTTAATTTCATTATTCAGGCTCTTCCAATAGCTCCTATCTTTTTTATTATATGTCAAATCATATAATGGAAATAAATCAGGGTACTTTTCTTTAATATAATTTAAGATGGTTGATTTATACTCGCCCTTCAAGTTTAAATTTTCAAGCCAAATCAAATTGCAATAATCTTTTGTCTTGTTAATAATGGATGGAACATTGGTAATTTCGGGAATCGCAATAATTTTAATATTTATATCAAACTTATATGCATTCCTAATTGGAATCTTGATTATAACTGTTGGCAGTTTTGAAATTTTAGTAATGAAATATAAAAAAAATTTAAGTGAATGAAAGATTTATACTCACTAGAAATAAAATTATTCAAAATTCAATCATCAATACTTGGTCTTCTCAATGTTAACATGAATATTGTTCTAGATCCTATGCTAACTGATTTATCTGCAATTCTCTCAAAGTATCTGGCCAGAAAAATAACATCAACAAAATAGGGAATCAACTCATTATTTTTAATCATATTTTCGGTAACTTCATTTAAAATTGAGTCATACTTCTCATCGATTCTATCATCATCAATAGGTAATTCTTTTGCTTTATCCAAATCCTGATTTGAAAATACAAAGAACGATTTTTTTAATATAATCAAGGTATAATCTCCCATACACTCCAATTCTTTAAGAATTTTTTCAGGAATGTCTGCACATTGAATGTTTTTAATTAATTTAGCAATTTTTAAACATAAATGAGAAATTCTTTTAAAATGGCTTATTACCCGAAGTGTTGATTCGATAAACATCAAATCCTTAGCTAAAGGCTGTTCTGTAGCCATGAATTTAATACATTCTCTTTCTAAATCAATTGTTTTAATATCTATTGTAGTAGAACATTCTTCAATATTTTCAAAATCTGTTTCATCATAGTTTTCAAGCAATCTGACAACAGTTCCAGTTAATTTAATGGTTAAATTTCCTAATTCTTCATAACCTTCTTTAATATTGTTAATTCTATTTTGAAATGTGATGCTTGGAGATTTTTCATTCATTATTATACCTCCTTAATTTAATTTATTATCCGAACCTTCCGGTTATATATTCTTCTGTTTTTTGTTCTTTTGGACTTACAAATATCTGTTCTGTCCTTCCACTTTCAATAATCTCTCCATTTAAGAAAAAGGAAGTGTAATCTGAAACTCTTGATGCCTGTTGCATATTATGCGTTACAATAATGATTGTATAACCTTTTTTAAGTTCATGAATCAAATCCTCAATTTTTAATGTTGAAATTGGATCTAGAGCAGAACAGGGTTCATCCATTAAAATAACTTCAGGATTATTGGCTATCGTCCTTGCAATACATAATCTTTGTTGTTGACCTCCAGATAATCCCATTGCGGATTTATCAAGTTTATCTTTAACTTCATCCCAAATTGCTGCTGATTTTAAACTTTCCTCAACTCTTTGTTTTATAAAATCTTCATCTTCTTCTCCATGAATTCTTAAACCATAAGCTACATTTTCAAAAATGGATTTTGGAAAAGGATTGGGTTTTTGAAAAACCATTCCTACTTTTCTTCTCAAATCCACAACATCCATTTCAGGAGCATAAACATCTTCATCATCAAGAAGGAGAGTTCCATCACATTTAAATGCCGGTATTAAATCATTCATCCTATTAATTGACCTTAAAAAAGTTGATTTGCCACAACCTGATGGACCGATTAATGCAGTGACTGTGTTTTCAGCTACTTTAAAATTTATGTCTTTAAGAATATGAGCATCTCCGAAATAAGTATTTAAATGCTCAACAGTAATTTTTTCCATAATTAAATCTCCTTACTTTATTTATTTTCCCATCATTTTATTTTGATATCTTTCTGTGAAATAATTAGTTAAAAATGTAATAATCAATACAATAATCACTAGAACGGCTGCAGTTCCAAAGGCATTAGGTAAAGAAATGCCTTCAGTTGCTAAAATATACAAATGAAGCGGCAATGGCCTACCCGGATCGAGTATTGAAATTGGCATGGTAATGGATGAGCCTACAGCATACATTACAGCGGCTGCTTCAGAAATTGCTCTTGTCATTCCCAATATAATTCCAGTGACAATTCCGGAAAGTGCTGCAGGCAGGACAACTTTATAAATGGTCTGCCATTTTGTAGCGCCCAATCCATAACTTCCTTCTGCATATATGCTTGGCACTGAGCGTATAGATACTTCTGAAACTTGAAATATTGTTGGAATCCCCATAATAGCTAAAACTAAACTGGCTGAAAATATGGACCATCCCAAATTTAAAAATATGACAAAAAAAGATAATCCAAACAAACCATACACTATTGAAGGAATTGAAGCTAATATTTCGGCTCCAAAACGTATTATCCTAGTTAATTTTCCATCATTTGCATATTCCGCCATATAAATAGCAGCACCTACTCCCAATGGAGTGGATATTAAAACTGAAAGCAAAGTTACATATAAACTTGATATGATTATTGGAAATATTCCGCCTGATGCACCCTGATTTTCAACTTGACCGAAAATAAATTCTAAATTTATTACCGGAAGGCCCTTAATTAAAATATATGCTAAAATAATTACCAGAATTGTTAAGGTAATAATTCCTGAAAGTAGAAATATTGAATTCATTATTTTTTGAGAAATTTTTGCAGATATAAAATTAAAATTCATTTTTCATACCTCCTTTTGTATTCATAATGTTCCTCCACCAATATCCATACTGTATTTCCTTTGAATATGATTTGCAATAATTAACAATGAAATAATTACTATAAACAGCACGACTGCAGTAGCAAATAAAGCATTATAATGAATGCCGATTGCATAATTCATTTCCAATGCGATATTTGAGGTCAAAGTTCTAGCAGGACTTAAAATCGATGCTGGTATTTTTGCAACATTGCCTATGACCATTAGTACAGCCAATGTTTCACCCACAGCCCTGCCCATTCCTAAAATAATTGAGGTAATAATGCCCGGCAGTGCTGATGGAAAAACAACTCTACGAATTGTTTGCCAGTTTGTTGCTCCTAAACCTAAAGATGCTTCTTTGTAGTCCTGCGGAACTGCTCTTAATGAATCATAAGAAACCGAAATTATAGTCGGCAAAATCATGATGGACAATATGATTGCTGCAGTAAGTATGCCGAAGCCAGTTCCCCCAAATTGAGATCTTATAAATGGGACTAATAAAATTAGACCAAAAAATCCAAAAACAACAGAAGGGATTCCAGATAATGTTTGAATAACGGGTTTTAAAAACTTTCTAACTTTACTGCTTGCAACTTCTGCCATAAATATTGCGCATGAAAGAGATAAAGGAACTGACATTAAAAGTGCAATGAATGTAACATATAATGATCCAATTATCATTGCAAATACACCAAATTGCCCTTCATTTGGCGCCCAGATATTTCCAAATAAAAATTGGGCGATTCCATATTCCTGTATTGCAGGGAAAGCCTCGATAAATATAAAACTTATTATAAGTAAAATCACCAAACAAGAGAATAATGCAATAATAAACAATGATTTCTCCATTATTGTTTCAGATGTAAGTTTAGACATGTTAAATCCCTCCAGTATAAAAAAATTAAGAATAAAAAATATAATGAAAACATTAGTTATCATATTTATTTTTTAAATTCCTGTTGTCGGGTTATTTATTTTGATTTGATAATTTTTTCTCCTTTTAAAACATTATCTGCTTCAGTGCTATTTATCCAGTCGATAAAGTCTTTTAAATCACCTGATGGTTCTCCTTTAACAAGGAATAAAAATGGTCTTTTTAATTCATAAGAACCGTCTGCGATACTTTCAGTGCTTGGAGCTACTCCTTCGATACTTAAAGATTTCACATCATCAGACATGTGTGCGAATGAAACAAAACCAATAGCGTTTTCATCTTGTTTGACAGATTGTTTTACAGCTTCAGTTGAACTTTGAACAATGGCATCACTTTTGATTTTTGTATTTCCCATTACAATACTTTTAAATGCATCTAAAGTACCTGATCCCTCTTCACGGACTATAACATGGATTTTACCATCATTTCCACCAACTTCTTTCCAGTTGGTGATTTTTCCGGAAAATATGTCTTTTAATTGGGTACTAGTTAAATCTGATACATCATTATTTCTGTTAACAGCTAATACAATTCCATCCTGACCAAGTTCATATTCTTTTAATCCTTCTTTTTCATTATCGTCCAATTCTTTTGAACTTGTACCAATTTCTGCGCTTCCTTCATGGACACTTTTAATGCCTACGCTAGATCCTCCACCTTGAACATTAATGTTTGCATTGGGGTGAGTAATTTTATATTCTTCTACTAGTTTTTCAGCTACCGGTTGTACAGATGTGGAACCTACTATATCAATTCTTTCGGAGCTTCCAAATCCTGAAAATAGTAAAATTCCACTCATAATGATTAACACGGTTGCAATAACAATAACTGCAATTCTATGGTTCTTTTTCATTTATTTTGCCTCTTTGTAATTGATTAAATGTAGGATCTGATTTTCTCCTACAATTTGAAAGTCTTTTTTTACATTATTTAAGTGTTACTATTTAGTGAAATAAAATTCCTATAATGTGAATAATAAATGATGGGGCATTTAATAAAAAAATAAAAAAATACCTAAAAAACGAACAGATTTTTTGCTGAAGAAAAAATAAGCATCATTTGAAAAGTAACTTCGCGGTAATTTTCTTTTTTCCAAAATTAACATGATTTGTAATTTATCAATTGTATACTCAACATGAATGTGAACATTAAATTTCCCAGGTATTCTGCGATATTAATTAACCTGAACAATTTCAGCTTATGATGGATGACTCCTCAATGCTAACAGCAAAATGGATGATGATACCAAACATCACAATCCAAAGCCAATTGAGTTTTAGAGTTGTTTTCATATATTAAAAATGAATGCCAGACTGAAACACACCGCTCACTAAACTAACATATCTACCATTGCATATCCCATATAAGAAGATAAAATAACTAATATTGTAAATATAATCACGCGCAATCTGTCTTCTTTAAACTCAGTTTCATTTCCGATCAGGCCAATTCCAACATACCCTATAAAAACTGTACCTATTGATAAAATTTCAATTTGAGACACATAATATAAAACAAAATGTGAAGTAGGCATTGCGGGAAATGCTACAATAATGCCTATTATAATAATAAAGATAATTGATGGAATTTTAATTGGTAATTTTCGTTCTAAAAAAACGCTTAAAAGGACAATAGATGATAAAATCACTATTCCACCTAAAGAATCTGATATGGATGTTTATAACCCGCACAATTACCAATTACTGTGATAATTGAAAATATGGTTAAAAGCAAAATCCAATTTAAAATGCCCTCTGATGTCATTTCAGTTATTTCATCGATTAAATCAGACATTCATTCTTCCTCATTTTTGGTTATATCTTTTCTTCCGATTTTTGGTTCTAAAATTGTATATAATTTTTCAGTGAATGGCAGAGCCAAAAACATGACGATATATATTCCCGCAGAAAAGGACAACAAATTACTGAATCCTGCAAATGCTTCAATTTGAGTTTCTAAACCGGGAAATGCCGCAAGTGTGGGTCCAAGAGAAGCAGCATTCATACTTGCACTGCCTACTCCACTTGCCATTGCAAATGCAAAAGGATGTAATGGTAGAATTGAAACACTAATACTTGTTAAAAAACTAATGAATACAGTTCCAATTATTGTTCCGACTATGAATAGTGCAAATATCCCTCTTGCTTCAGGAGAATTAAATCC
>CAMODR010000088.1 GCA_946611495.1 uncultured Methanobrevibacter sp.
AGAAAAAGTAAACAACCCATATCCAAATCAAATTAAAAAAAAAGAAAAAACTAAACCATAAAATCCAAGTTAATTCCACAATAATGGCAGAACTTGTCATGACTATCTATAGGCATCTTGCAATATGGGCAAGTCTCACTATGAGACTCAGTATATGGAGCGTGCTTACTTTGAGATAAGTAATTCAACCTAATAAGCAATGCCTTATTAGACACCAATCCTTCATTATATTCTTGAGTAATCTGGTCTTTAATCTTTAGTGCCTTAACATGACTTAAATGAGCAACATCCACCATAGATTCCATATAATCTGAAAGGCCTTCATCTTCACCAACAATCTCTCCAAGACTGTAAGACTTCAATGGAAGCTTCTCTTCAAGATCTGATACAATATTCTTTATTTCATCTCCTTTTTCTATAAAGAAATCATTGATTTCCTTAAAATACTCCTCATCAATTCCATAACGATGTTCCAAACAGTTATAATGAATTATATCATAATTCAATGGAGTGTTATAAACGATATGACAATCATCATAATCCATTATGTGTATGCTGCTTGAAATGTTCATGTCATAGAAATGTGTAGAGACTTCCTCAACCAAATCCTTTCCCTTATTTGATATGACTTGATTAGGAGGAATGATAAACTCAATTGCACTGGCAACTATATTATCGCTTATCTTCTCGGCAAATCCATATTTAATCAGCATCTCTACAATCAGATGTGTTGGCTCGATTATGCTTGGTTTTGAGTTTTCAGACATTGTCCTTTCAAGTTCTTCTAAAAATATGCCCTTGCCACGAAATTCAGGAAGGATATAAATATTGTTTAATGCATAAGTTATAAATTCACGTGAAAAATCATAAGTTACAAAGCCAACAACCTTCTTATCCCAAAGCAGTTCCTTAAACAAGCTGCAATCATAAGACTTCAATAGGAAATTCTCTTCCCTCATGGAATCATAGATATATGAATATTCCCCTTCAAGAATATTTGCTATATCTAAAGTCTTTCTGCTTAAATAGACCTTTTGAGTATTGTCTTTCCTAATTAAGTAATTATGTTCAGTCATTTAATTCCCCACAATTAAAGATCGAATGTAAATATACATCTTTTATAAAATCTTTAAATATACTTTAAATAAACTTATATTTAAATTATTCTATTAAAAATTTAGTTTTAACTAAAAATAGCATTTTTATTTAGTTAAAACTAAAAATAACTATAAAATTTAGTTTAAACTAAAAATAAGACATAAATTAGATTTATATAATTAATGATAATTATCAAAAAATATGAGAATTATAACTTCAAAAGGAATAAATTTTAAAAATAGATAGAAATATGAAATAAACTCACAAAAGAAAAAAATTTAAAAATAGATAATTAAGAGTTTATTCATCATAAAATTTCATTAATTCAGTTGATTCTTCAGTTGATTCAAACTCATCTATGAATGCCCTTAAATCTTTAAAGAATTCTTGTTTTCTTATATTAATGTCTTTTATACTAGAATAATCCTTTTTTAGGATTATATTCATCAAGATATCCTCTGTCTCAAGATTGATATTTGGACAATTAGAATAATCATTAAAATCATTTAAATCATTTAAACCATCTAAATGGTCTACACCAAAATCATATGACTCTAAAGAATCATCTTTATTTCCTAAAAGGTTATCAAAATCATCAAAGGAAATATCCTCATCATCAAAAATAGGTTTGCTATTTTCTAGCTCTTTAGCAAATTCCTTAAATTCCTTCTTAAAATCAATATATTCCTTTTTTGACATTTTATTTACCTAAAATTAAATGATTTTTAATACCAAAATAATTTACGAAAATATACTAAATAATAACAAATAATTAATATAAAAAAAGTAAAAAAAAGAATAAAGAAAATTAAATTATCTTCCTAATTCTTGATGGGCTTTTGCCAAGTGGCCTGCTGCTAAAGCTCCGACTAAAGATAATTCACCTGCTAAAACAGTTGAAACAACAATCTCAGCAAACTTATTAACCTTTCCAGATCCTAAGCAATCCAATATCTTTAATCCTTCACCAGCAGTTTCAAGTCTTGTTCCACCACCAATGGTTGCAATAGGCAAATCAGGCAAGCTTACAGCAAAGTACAAATCACCATCTCTATCTTCAGCAGTTGTGATTCCAAGGGAACCTTCCACAACATGAGCCTCATCTTGACCGGTAGCAAGGAAAATAGCCCCAATCATATTTGCAAAATGGGCATTGTAAGCCATGCTTCCTGCTGCAGCAGAGCCTATAAGGTTTTTAGCAACATTAACTTCCTCAATAGCCTTTGCAGTAGTCTTAAGCTTAGATTTTACTATATCTTCTGGAATCAATATGTCTGCAACAACAGTCTTTCCTCTGCCTTCTACAATATTGATTGCTGCAGGCTTCTTGTCAACACAAAGATTTCCACTTAATGCAATTGCATGAACTCCTAGGTCATCATATAACTTAGCTAAAACCTTTTCTGTCGCAATGGTAACCATATTCATTCCCATACTGTCTCCAGTGGAATAGACAAAACGTGGGTAAACATAATTTCCCACAATGATTATAGGATCTATCTTAATCAATTTTCCATGGCTTGTAGTTGATTCTGCAATTTCTTTTAGCTCATTAAAGTTTGCCTCAAACCATTCCTTTACCTTAACGGCTTCAATAACAGAATCTGTTTTAATTACAGGAGCCCTTGTCATCTTATCTCCAATGACTCTTGCATTAGCTCCGCCAGCTGCAGTGATTGCAGAACATCCTCTGTTGATAGATGCAACAAGTGCCCCTTCAGAGGTGGCTAAAGGAACAAAGAATTCATCATTTGCATTATCACCATTGATTTTAAGTGGGCCTGCCACCCCAATAGGTATTTGAACAGTTCCTATAGGATTTTCAATATTCTTTGAGAAAGCCTGTTCCATATCTAAAGTGTAATTAGCAATTTGATTAAGTTCACAATCAGAATACCTTTCAATAAATTCCCTTCTAATATCTAAAGCTTCTGTAGCATTTTCTGTGAATTTATCAATCTGGTAAAGCTTCATCTCACCAGCTAATAATTTATTGATGATTTCTTCCTTGTCCATCATATCACCTTTAAAATCATAAGAATAATTTAAAATTAACTAAAAAAAAGAAAAATATCGTTTAATGAAAAATAAAATAAAATAAGCAGTATGGAGAAATTATTCTCCACGAATTTCTTTAATATAACTGACAATGTCTGAAGGTTTTTCAGCCACTTTAACGCCAGCTGCCTCTAAAGCTGCCATTTTACTTTTTGCAGTTCCAGAGTTTCCAGCGATAATAGCACCAGCGTGACCCATTCTCTTTCCAGGAGGTGCAGAAATACCTGCAATATATGCAACAACAGGCTTGGATACATTTTCCTTAATGTATTCAGCAGCAGCCTCTTCAGCAGTTCCTCCGATTTCACCGATTAAAACAATCTCATCGGTTTCAGGGTCGTTTTCAAACATTTCTAACACTTCAATGTATGGAGTACCGATAACAGGGTCTCCTCCAATACCTATACAAGTACTTTGTCCTATTCCAGCACGGGTCAATTGACTTGCAATCTCATAGGTTAAGGTACCGCTTCTTGAGATAACTCCCACTTTACCTTCAGAGAAGATATGAGTTGGCATGATTCCAAGCTTACCTACCTTAGGGGAGATTACACCAGGAGTGTTAGGGCCGATAACGGTTACTCCTTTCTGTTTTGCATAAGCCATGATTTCCATAGTGTCATGGACTGGAATGTGTTCAGTAATTATTATGACCAAATCCAAATGATCAATTGATTCGAATGCAGCATCCTTAGCGAATGGTGCAGGTACAAAAATAATTGAAGCATTTACATCAGTCTTTTCTTTAGCTTCTTCAATAGAATCAAAAACAGGAACTCCGAATATTTCTTGTCCGCCTTTACCTGGAGTTACTCCTGCTACAATATTTGTTTTATACTTAAGCATCTGTTCAGTATGGAAAGAACCTTGCTTTCCTGTAATTCCTTGAACTAAACATTTTGTATTTTCATCTAAAATTATCATATGACATCACAATCGAAATTTTAAATCTTTTTAAGTAACATTAATAATTTTGAATAATTAATTGATAATGATTGGAATAATTTTAATATATTTCTTTAAAAATCATTAACCAATCTGAATAATTTAAAAATATTTCTTTAAAAATTATTAATCAATAATATATATTGTTTTCAAATATTAAATAGTTAATCATTATTTGACTAAAAATAAGTAAAAATTATTACAAATCAATTTTTATTAACTTATCCAATACAAATGATAAAAGAATTTAAAATAATAAAATCAAATTAAAAAAAAAGAAAAAAAGAATTTACACATCAAAAAATAAATATAATTAAATCAAAAGTAGATAAAAAATAATGAAAAGAAAAAGAATTACTATTAAAAATATTGTAGCTAAAATAAATTAAATTAACACTTACCCTAAAATTCTTGTTTTGTTCTCAAAGGGTATAGATAAGTCAATCATATTTCCATTCATTAGTGCAGTTACAGATACGAGCACACTGCCAGGAAGCACATTGCAGCTTGTATGCCTTTTTACAAGATATGTGTTCTTATTTCCCAATGCGGCCCCAATCATAGCACTAGCCACTACAGCTATTTGCTCCAAATCTTTAACTGAAACAGCCACAACAGGATCATCAGTATCATTAGAAACATATCCTACACCAGGAATGTCTCTTCTTGAGCCTATCCTATCTGAAACATCTATTACAGACTTCATTCCACTTGCAGCCTCGATTGCAGAATTTGCAACATCCTCTACAAAGTCCTCGCCGCCATAAGTGTCAAAGGCCATAATGATAGCATCCTGATATCCTTCATCGTTTACACGTGCTTCTGCATATGATATGCCTTCACCAGCCTTTGAAGGGTCATCTGAAATTCCATCAAGGTCTCCTGAATCCTCTGCATTATCCTTTAGAATCTGTACGATTCCTGCATTAACAGTCTCTAAAAGCTCATCTTCAACAAAAGCAGATATGACTATGTCATCACCGGTTATATTAGTCAATGCTGCCTTTTTAGCTCCTAAATCAATAAGTTTAGGAATGTCCTTTTCAATATTTTCAACTAATGAATCTGAGACACTGACATCATTATTTGAAATATCTGCACCAATAGCTACAACTTTCATAATAATCAATTATATCTTTTATTTTTATAGTTTATTAAATTTATTAAATAATTTATCTCATATCTAATCCCAATTAGTCTATAAGTATAAATAATTTTTCTCATATTTAACCCCAATTAGTCTATAAGTATATAATCAATTAAAAATAAATAATTAATTATCTAGTTTTTATATAAGATTTATTATTGTTGATTGAGGTAAATAAAGTGTATAGCGAAACAAAAATAGCTATTCCTATCTTTCAAAGTAAAAAGGAAGACATCTTAAGAATAGCTAATGATTGCATAATAAAAGGTGCAGATATTCTTGAATTAAGAATAGATGGCATGGAAAATCCTAATCCTAAGCTTGTTAAGGAAATAATCGAGGAAATAAACTTCCCAACCATTGCTACAAACAGAACTTCTAAGGAAGGAGGATCATTTAAAGGAAGCGATGAGGATAGGGTTGCTATCCTTAGGGAATGTGTTGATGTTGCAGATTTTATAGACATTGAGCTTCAAACAGAAAGAAGCCTAATTGAATCAATTACTGAAACAGGTGCAAAGACAATTATTTCCTATCATAACTTTAACTTAACACCAGACTTAGATTTCTTAATCGATATAGTAAATCAGGAAAAGGAGCTTGGAGACATAGCGAAAATAGCAGTCATGCCTAATAGCTTAGAGGATACATTAACAGTACTTGCGTTACTTTCTCACTTTGATGACACTGTAGCTATTTCCATGGGAGAATTAGGAAGTTATACAAGAGTAATTGCATCTAAGTTCAATGCTCCTTTCACTTTTGCAGTGGCTAATGACAGTACAGCTCCAGGCCAAATAGACATTGATACAATGAAAGTCCTATTGAATAGTGATTTAATCAATACAGACGAATTTGAAAATACAGAATAA
>CAMODR010000089.1 GCA_946611495.1 uncultured Methanobrevibacter sp.
ATCATTTAATCCAATTTAATTTATTAGTGGCCAATAGTTTATAGTTTTAATATTCAATAAACAGTTTTTAATCAATTAATCCTTTTTAATAATTTTTATGGATTCTTTTTAAGTCTATTGAATTATTAAAAATTCTTTTTGCAATTTTGATAATTATTCATTTTATCCTTAAAAAAGGAGAAGAATTAAAATGTATTATCACGATTTTGTAAAGGAAAAGTTGAAATTTTTAAATAACTCTGAAGTTAGATTAAGAATACTGGCTTGCTTATCTAAGCATCCATTAAGTTTAGCTGATTTTAAGAGAATGTCCTTTGTAAGTTACAGTTCCATTTCAACGAATGTCCATAAGTTATGTCTTGAGGGCTATGTTGAAAAAATCAGCAGAAATAATTTCCAATTAACAAATATGGGCAAGATTTATTTAATTTCAATAATGGAGTTTCATGACACAATTAACACGGTAAATAACTTTTCTGAGTTTTGGCTAGATCATGATGTAGATGCATTATCAGTAAAATACTTAAAGAAAATTTCTGATTTGGAAGGTTCTAAACTTATTAAAAGTGGGCCTGCAGATATTTATAGGACTCATGAGGAGTTTAGAAAGCTTTTTAGAGATTCTGAAATATTAAGTGTGATTTTTCCTTATCTCCATCCAGAATATCCCCGTCTAATTAGAAAATTGGTTTCAAATGGCTCAAAGGTTCAGATATTAGTTCCAGAAATTATCTGTGAACGATTCATTAAGAGCATTGGGGAAACTCTTGTTAGAAGCGCTATAAAGACTGACGTTCTATCTATAAAATGTCTTGAAGGTGATGTTAAATTGGCTTTAGCAGTTTCTAATCAATGGGTTTCTATAGGATTGTTTAAAAGGGACGGCAGCTATGACCAAAGCAGATTATTGGTTTCAGATAGAAAAGAAGCCATTAAATGGTCAAACAGTATTTTTGCATCATATGATCGGAAGGCTAAAGAGATAGATCTTACGGCTTTAAAATAGTGTTTGAAATTTAATTTTGGACCTATTTGTTTTTTAATTTATTATTTAGTTATTTTTTAGTTTTTTAAGATAAATGGCTATTTTAGTTTTAATATAAATAGTTATTTTAGTTTTTTTTACAGTGGGTGTGATAATGATTGGTGATTTGAAATTTGATTTGAATAGTGAAAACTTTTATATAATGAGGTTTTTATTAGGGTCTTTTATGAGGTCTAGAGTTTTATTGGCTTTAGTAGACTCATCATCTAGACTAAACACATTAAGAAATGATTTGGGAAAGAGTTCCGCTACAGTTTTGCATGCTGTTAGTGAGTTGGAATCTTATAATTTGACTATAAAAGATTATAAGGATTATTGCTTGTCATCAAAAGGATTCATTTATGCATTGGCTTTGGATAAGTTGGTAAAAAATTTATATATCTTCCAATCAAATCCTAACTTTTGGCAAAAGCATGATATTGATAATCTGCCTAACGAATTTGTTGAAAATGCATATCTTCTTAAGGATTCCACTTATATCTCAACGGATAAAAGGGATATGGAAAAGCCTGTAAATGATTATTTTAAAAATATAAAAAATTCAGACCATATTCGGGTAATATTGCCGGTATTTTCTGAAATATATCTTGAGATGATACTGAAATCACTTAGAGGAGATCATAAATTAGAATTGATTGTTGATGATAAGGTGTTTGGGTCTTTAAAAAATTCAAGTTATTTCAATAGGATTTTACGATTGTCTAAAGAGAAAAAATTAGTTCTTAAGAAATATTTTGGAGACTTAAGCTTATTTCTCACTATAGGCAATGATTTCATATCTCTAAATTTATTTGATATGGAGGGGTTCTTTGATGACTCTGAAACTATTTTCAATAAGACTTCTGATGGTATAAAGTGGGGAGAAATCATATTTAATTTTTATTTGGACAATTCTTCTACAGTTGTTTTGTAGTTTAAAAGAAATTAGTGTAGTTTAAAAGAAACTTAGTATAATTTAAAAGAAAATTAATATAATTTATAAGAAAAGTAGTATAGTTTATACGAAATTAGTATTCAAAAATGTTCATTTAAAAATAAAAAAAGAGAATAGTTATTGAATATTCAATAACTTTTTAATATGTAATTTTTGTTGAATTTAGCTTTTATTTAAAAAAATTAAAGGAAGATAAAATTAAAAACTTAATTTTGAAGCTTTTCTTCAATGATTTCTTTTAAGTCTTCAATCTTAACTCTCTCTTGCTCTTCAGTGTCTCTGTTTCTGATAGTTACTGTATTGTCTTCTTTTGTATCAAAGTCAACAGTAATTGCTATTGGAACACCTACTTCATCAGCACGAGCATATCTTTTTCCAATAGTTCCTGAAGTGTCATTATCTACTGTAAATCCTGCTTCACGTAAACTGTGGGTGATTTCAGTAGCTATTTCTCCAAGACCTTCTTTATTCATTAATGGGAAGACACTAACTTGTATAGGGGCTATTTCATTTGCAAATTTAAAGTATTCTTTGTCAAATCCATCCTCTTCGGTTTTAAAGGAGTGGAGCAATGTGCAGTAGAGAATACGGTCAATACCAAATGATGGTTCGATTACGTGAGGGATAATCCTTTCTCCTTTGACTTCTTCTTCAATGTCTTCAAAGATTAGGTGTTCTTTTAGGATTTCAAAGGTGTTGTCTAATTCAAGAATGTATTTTCCTTCTTTTTCAACAGTATCCTTAAGCTCTAAAACCTCTTCATCACTCAGGTTTTCAATATATGTCTTGATTTTTGGAGAATCTCCTTTAAAAGCAGGTCCGAATAATTTTAAATTAGGCTTTACAATGGTCTTTTTAACGAGTTTTGGTTCATCAAATTCTCTGTAGATGCTTAATTCATCATTACTGAACTCAGTATGTGCCTTTAAGTCGTAATCTCCTCTATCTGCAATACCTATGATTTCAACCCAACCGTATTGGTCAGTTAAGCATTCTACGTCCCAACAGTCAAGAGCATAGTGTGCCATTTCTCCAGGCAAGTGTTGTCTGAATCTTAGCACTTCATCAGGTATTCCTAATTCCTTAAGGAATTTCCTTGCAAGATATAATTGATAGATCAATGTTTCAGAGGATACGACACCTTGATCTAAAGCTTCTTGAGCAGTGATTTCTAAGGTTTCCTTATTGTTTATTTGAACATCTTGAGATGATAAGTATAATTTTTCATTAGCTATTTGGCTAAATTTAGGGTGAGTCTTATCTTTAGGGTCTAAAAAGATTTCAGCTTCAGCTTGAGTAAATTCTCTAAGACGAATGACTCCTTGTCTTGGAGATATTTCATTTCTGTAAGCTTTTCCTAGTTGAACTGCACCAAATGGAAGTTTGTTTTTAAAGAATCTTGATAATCGTTTGAATAAGATAAATATTCCTTGAGCTGTTTCAGGTCTCATGTATCCTACTTTGTCCCCTTTAGCTCCGATTTCAGTTTTAAACATTAAGTTATAGTTCCAAATATTTGCCAAGTCTCCACCACAGCTAGGACATTTGATATTGTTTTCCGCTACGATTTTGTCCATTTCCTCATTTTCCAAGCTTTCAACATCTTCTCCAATTGCCTCTTCAATGATGTGGTCTGCTCTGAACACTTCTCCACATGATTCACATTTGGTCATTGGATCTGTAAAGTTATCAACGTGTCCAGATGCTTTTAAGACTTCTTTTGGCATTACTGTAGGGCCTTCTATTTCGTGGAATCCTTCTCCTGCAATGTATTGCTTTCTCCATTTTTGCATGATATTGTTTTTTAAGCTTGCTCCTAAAGGTCCGTAATCAGTAAATCCGGACACTCCAGAGTAGATTTCAAAAGAAGGCCATAAAAATCCTCTTTTACGTGCTATGTTGGTCATTTTTTCATGATTCATTAATATTTCTCCATAATTATGGTTTTTGAGTTATATTATTAGTATTATTTTTAAAAGTTATTATAAAGTATTTAATTTTTGTTTAAATTAATAATATATCAATTTATAATATCTTTTTTTTAATATATAATGTTAGTTAAAAAAATAGTATTTTTGTGCTTTTTTATAAAGTTTTTAAAAAATTAGGATAAGAAAGTTTGATTTAATTTTTTCTTATTTTAGTAGAATTTAAGAAAAAAAGTTAAAAAACTAAGTTTAATTAATTTTTATAATCAACCAATTCGTCAATTCTATTTAATACAGCATCAACGGATTTTTGAGTGTAAGTTAATTCAATAGCATCAAATTTACATTTTTGAATACAGTGACCGCATCCTACACATTTGTTTTGGTCAATGGTTACTTTGCCATTTTCTAAGCTTATTGCATTTCCAAAGCAAACATCATCGCCTAAGCACTTTTTACACATTTTACAATTGTCTTCAATGGTATGGACTTCAACATCTTCAAGTCTCATGACCTTATCGCTGATGTCATCATTCAAGTCTGGAAGCACTTTCCATAAGCAGCAACATGGGCAACAGTGGCAAATGGTTAATAATTGTTCTTTAGGCCCTACATTCATCCAAATGGTATCTATCTTATTTCTTCCGATAACATGGCTTAATCCATAGCTATCTGCTAAATCAACATGTTCTAAAGCTTCTTCTACTGTAGCTCTTCTACCATATTTTGAAGCTATTTTTCTGGATGCAGGTCCTATGAATATGCAACCAAAATCCTGTGGATAGTCTTGGCAGTCATTGGATGATCTGCAGAGACATTTGTTCATTATTACAATGTCTGAAGCTTGTTTGATGACTATTTTAATTATTTCGCTTGGAACGAATTCAGAATCATCCTTTTCAAAGCTTTGATTGATTTCAATATTTGCAGAAATAGTGCTTGATGTTTTGTTCTTATTGACTGTATTCCTGTTTGGAAGAACAAAAATCTCATCATCTTGGAAAAGTAGTCTGTCAATGATTTTTTTAGCAATTTTAGATTTTCTTGTTAATCTTGAGAGGAAAAAACGAGTATGAAATGTGTGTTTGACTAAAAATGTAGTGATGTCTTCGTAATATCCTTTTCTCATTTTTTAACTCCCATATAAATTACTTAAATTATTAAATTAGTTAAATTGCTTAAATTTTATACTATTAGTATTATTTTATTAATTGTTTATAAAATTTTTTATTAGTTTTAATATTTGCTAATAATTTTAAACTGAATCAAGTATTATTTTAATATTCAAATATTTAAACCCTCTATTTTGATTTAAGGGATTATTCATCATTTTCAATTTTTATATTCAATCTTCTTAGTATGCCTTTTAATGTATGAGCTTCTCTTCCTGTAATGAATGCCCTATTAATTATGTTTTTAAAGACTTTCAATCCATTTCTTTTTTTATGGTCTGGAATATTCAAATGGGAAATAAGCTTTTCCATATCCTTAAGGAGATATTCCTTCTCAAGAGCTGTGCTCTCTTCCAAGCCTTCTACAGGATAGTTGTTTCTGTTTTTAAAGACTTCATAAAGAATGATTGCAGCTGCATGGGATATGTTCATGATAGGATAGCTTGCATCTGTTGGAATGCTTACAATAATGTCGCACATATCGATTTCAGCATTTGTAAGTCCGTTTCCTTCCCTTCCAAATAAGATGGCTATTTTATCATTGTAATTCATTGATTCTGCAAGTTCATCAGGCCTTAATGGGATTCTTGATAGGTTATAGCTGCCTCCTGGAGCTCCTGTAGAACCTATAATGAAATCAATTTCCTTGTCTTTAACAAACTCTTCTACAGTATTATAAATTTCTGCATTCTCTACAGTCTCTTTAGCATGCATAGCTTGATAGTAAGCCTCATCTTTAAGAGGGCAAGGATTAATCAAAACCAAGTTTTTCAAGCCAAAGTTTCCCATTGTTCTTGCTAAAAATCCAACGTTTCCTGGAGATTCACACTCTACAAAGACTACATATATGTTTTCTTTAAGCCTAATGTTTTCTTCATCTTGGATTATTTCTTTAACTTTTCCTCTGTCATTTTTCTTGTCTTTGTATTTCATGTTATCTCTTTTGTTTTTTATAGTTTGAAGAATATTGTGATTATAAGTCTTATAATGGGAATTAA
>CAMODR010000090.1 GCA_946611495.1 uncultured Methanobrevibacter sp.
AGAACCTAACCAAAAAAGCTTGAGTTTGAATCATAATTATAAATATTGTCATAATAAGTCTCATTCAATTCACTTACAACCCAATTAGGAGCAAATTCAGTAGGAATAGTTAAAATAAGACTATCCATATTATTTATAATAAAATTAACATCTGAACGTGGAACCTCTAAAAGAACAAGGTATTCACTATCTAAGTCTGCCAAATTAGAAGTTCTTTCATAATTAGATAATTTTATTCCATAACCATCCAAATAAGACTCTAAAGCTTTTTCATTATCATAAGAATTAAATACAGAGGCTTTAAGAAGTTCTTCAACATCATTTGAATAGGAACTGGTATTTTCATAAGGAGTGGTAGTATTTCCTTTAATGAAAGTATTAGACTGACTTATAGAACTGTCTATTACACCGCTATCCTTAGACCTTAAAATGGCAAGCACTGTAGCCCCACTTACATCAGGCTCATCATCAGATGAAAATTCTGAAGTCTCTTCAGGATTTTCATCAACAGAATTATAGGCCAAAGATGAATCCGCTCCATTTGAAGCATCCAAACTGGAATCCTCGGAACCTTCCAAACCTGTTGAATCAGAATTTAGACCTGATTCGCCATTACTTAAATTCTGATTGTCATCACCCACATCTGAACTAGAAGACTCATTAATTGATTGGGACGAATCAAGATCAGAATCAGAACCATAATCAGAATAATTATCATTTAAGGAATAAATATCCACAATCGAACCGACTGAAATCAATCCTGCTGTTGCCTGAAGCCTTGAGATAGATATTGGAACAATGGTTGTGTCCACCTTTTCAAATTGGATATTGGACAAGACCTTGGCATCGTTATCCTTTACAAAATCATTTGCATCCTTTACAGACATAATTATGTTTTTATTCTCATCTCCATAAACAAGCATGACTCTTCCAAAATTGTCTTTTGAAGAGACTATCTTAGAGCTATGATAATTTCGCCAGTCCTTTGTTGCATACATCATGATATCGATTAATTTCAATTCGCTTATATCATTTTCAGATTCTATTTGGCTTTTTAATGTATAAGCATTTTCATGAGCTTCCAAAGGACCCTTATAAAGAGCATTCAACTCATTCAATTTAGCATTTCTCTCCAAATTCAATTCATCCTGAAATGGCTGATAAACAAAGAAATAAAAAATGGATGATGCTAAAACCAAAAATATCAAAATAAATGCTATTTTTCCAAAACGACTCTTTGAACGGTCATCATTATCTAATAAATTCTTTCTAAAATTCATTAATTTAGTCTTAATATCCTTTGAATCATATTTAGACCCGGAATTATTTTTATAAATCGCATCATTCTCCAAACCATCATGAAAGAGAATTTCATCATTATTATCTAAATCATTGTTAAAGTTATCGTTTGAATAATTCCCATCAAAATAATCATAATTTTTATTATATTTCCCATTAGATTCGCTATACACACTTAAATCATTAATATCACCTGAATCCTCATTTAAATATGAATTTTTAGAACCGATATATTCTTCATCACTTCCATTATCTCCAAAAATATATTTGGCATATTTCTTATCGATTTCATCCAAATCATAAGTGGAATCCTCAATAAAATCATAATCATCATAAATATCATCAATAGCTTCAGAAAAATCATCTGAATAATCAGATGAGTAAAATTCATTATTCTCTTCAGCATTTTTCCTTAGGGGAGAGTTCTCAGGAACAATGTATTCAATGCTTGATTTATGATTCGAATCCTTGGATTTTTTCTTATTAAATTTATGATTTAAATTTCCCTTAATTTTTGGAGATATGTTCTTAAACTTAGAAATTCCTTTCTTAAAGGAATTAAAACGATTAGTCATATCCACCAAACCCAATGGAACGAGATAAAAATAGAAAAATGGAAAATAGAAATAAATAATTAAAAAATAAAATAATTAAAATTATAAAATTATAAAATTATTAAAATAATCATGTAAAAAAAGAAATTAGAAAAAGAACAATGAATAATATTAAAAAATAATAATCTTACAAAAGAATAAAAAAGAGAAAAATAGTTAAAAAAACTCTAGAATAATAAAAAAATAAAAAATAAAAAAATAAAGAATTTTCTTACTCTTCAACAGTCTCTTCAATTAATTCCTTTTCCTCTTCAACGTCTTCTTCCACACCAACATCTAAATCTTGATCTGCAATTTGATTAATGGTGTCTTTCATAGATTTGAATCTGTCTTTAACTCCAGTTATAGAACTGGTTAATTTTTCTCCGGTGATTTCTCTAACATTGCTTACCCTATCTTCAGCCTTATCTTTATCAAATACGACTTCATCACCAATGAAGAACTCTAAGAAAGTCATAAACATATAAATCAATGCGATTATGAATAAAGCTAAAGCTGGAAGATTTAAAGGTCCAATTGAAACATTTATTGGTAAAATCAACAATAAGATCATTAATCCGCCAAAACCAATTATATAATAATTGTCAACTTTTGGATATCTGATAGTACTTATCATCAAGTAAGCTGCAAGTATCATTAATACAGATGCAACAACAATATTGAACAAACCGCTTAAATAATAAGTAACCAATATCATAGCAGTTGCAGGAATTGGAAGGCCGATAAATCCTTTATAATTAATTTTATTTGCAATGACATTATATCTGGTAAGTCTTAAAAGACCTGCCACTACAGTTAATACTGTTACAATAGCCACCAAATAGCCTGCCCATGATGAAATGTCTGCACCTAATGAGAATAGAATAGACATTGGAGCTACACCAAAGGATACAATATCTGCTAAAGAATCGATATTCAATCCAAATCCTAATGGATCTACACGATTAAGTTTTCTAGAAACCCATCCATCTACAGAGTCAAAAACAACTGCAATAAGCACACATATAGATGCAATTGTTAAATTGTTATTAATAACCATTAAAATAGCTAAAAATCCGAATACTAAATTCAAAATAGAAATAGCATCAGAAATTGCTAAAAAATATCCCATTCCAACACTTTTTAATTTCATAATTTGACTCCAATAATACTTTAAACAAACTCCTTTATTAATTTTTCTAAAAAAGAATTATAATCATCTTAAATTTAATATAAATAACTAAATGACATCAATATTGATATCAGATTGAAATTTACAAAGTTAAATCAATTTTACAACTTCACATCAATTTTTTAAATAGGAACAATTTTTTTAAAATCTCACAATCTTGACTTTAATTAGAACAAAATTATTAAAATCAAACAATTTTGACTTCAATTAAAAAATTAAATGAATTGTAAATAAAATTCTTAAAAATTTAATTAAACTAATCAATTTAGATAGAAGATTAGCAAAAGACCTAAATAATTTTAAGGCAAATTAAAAAAATTTGTAAAATTTTCATAACCCTATCTAAATTATTATACTTTATTATTTATATCAGTCATTAGTATTAAATTTATTCTATTTTTCTATCATTGTTTTAAAATTTGAAATTAAAATACACCAATGCAATAATATAATTTTATAAAATAAAACAAAATTTATAAGATAATAAAGACAAAGATTAAAATATATTAGGAAAGTGCCTATTATTTAATAGTTTTAGACTTAGGTGCTTAAACTATTATTAAATATTGTGTAAAAATTTTTAGAATATTTTAAAAAGATATTCATTGGAAAATAAGTTTGACTTATTAGTTGTGTGAGCAAATGATAGAAGATAGAATTCGAATCCTTAGAAGAGCAGCTCAAATCTCTTCAAGTGAAAGAAATGAAAAGGTATGGTGTGTCATAGCAGGCAATGATAGGCTTGTTGATGATATTGCATATAATGCAATTACCGCCAAGGATAGAGTGCAAATCCTTTTTAGAGAAAGCATATCCATTTCTTCAAAGCACAGCTATAAGAAATTCGACTGTATACTCCTTAAAGGGGAAACATTAAAGATAAGCGAATTGAATAATAAGACCCGTGAAGAGGGTGGAGCATCATTACAAATCACATCAACTTCCCTAAACAACCAACCTAACCTATTGGTAGTCATTGGACCTGAAGACTATATGAAAAAGTTTGTTGGGGAAACTAATAGACACAATGTTAAGATAGACATTTTACTCGAAGATCACACTACCGGATTCATTAAATCCGAACCAAAAACCAGTTTTAGATTACCATCATTTTTATCAAGTACATTTACACCAATATTAGACACTAGCGAAGTCATCTTATCTGCATTGCTAATTTCAGTCACTGATGAAGATGATATTGAAAAAGTAAAATCAATTAGTCAAAATAATCACCTTTTCGGAATCGATTTAAAAACAACTATCCAAGACAAGGAAAAAAGTAAAATCGAAGCTAAAGAAGAAAATAAAGAAGAAGATAAAAAAGAAAAAGAAGATAAAAAAGAAAACGATAAAAGTAAAGAAGAAAATAGCAACGAAAAGGATGAAAAAAAGAAAGAATAGTAAATTAAAAGAAGATTTTACTATAAATAAATAATACTTTTTTAAAAAAAAACTTTTTAAATGAAAATATTCTATTTTTAACCCAACTATTTTTTACCCAACCATTAATAAAATAACAAAATCCCCCTCAAAAAACTATTTCTCAATTCATAACATACATGAATTTTATTTAATAAAATGGGAAAAAATTAAAAAAATAAGACAAATATACAAAAACTTATTATTAATAAAAATAATAAATATATAATTATTATAAATTACATCAACCAATTTTTATAAATTATAAAGCAAAAATGAAATTTTATTCAATTAAAAATTTTAAATTAAAGTTTTTAAAAAAAAATAAGATTTAGCAATTTATAAAAATTGGCATGAGTGAAAAATATATTATTTTAATTATGGAGGAATAAAATTGAGTATTTTCGGAAATGAAGACGCTATTGAAATTGAACCAACTAGAGTCGTAAAAAATAGCTTAGGTATTGACTTAGGTACATTAAACACTGTAATTGCTAAACCATCAGGAGACAAATTTGACTTATACCAAATCCCTTCTGTTGTAGCAGTTAAAAAAGATGACCCTACTGCTGTATTGGCTGTTGGAGAAGAAGCTAAAAAGATGTTAGGAAGAACTCCTGAAGACATTGTAGCTGTTAGACCTTTGAAAAAAGGTGTAATCGAAAACATTGCACAAGCACAAGCTTTACTCATTAGAGCAATGGAAATTGGTATTAATGAAGGAGAAACCGTTGGCAGAATCGTTATCGGTATTCCTGGTGACTCTTCTGAAGTGGAAAAGAATGCTGCTGAAGAAATCGGTAGAAAAGCTGGTGCAGAATATGTCTTAGTTATCAGCGAAGGATTAGCTGCAGCTATCGGTGCAGGATTACCTATTGCAGAACCTAACGGAACCATGGTTTTAGATATTGGTGCTGGATCCACTGACCTTGTTGTCATTTCCCTTGGAGGAATCAACGACATTGAAACCGTAAGATACGGTGGAGACGACATTGACAACAGAATTGTGGAATTAATCGAAGAAAAATACAATGTTGCAATCAGTATCCACGATGCAGAAGCTGCTAAAATCGAAGTTGGTATGATTCACTGCAGTGAAGAATTTGAAAACCTAAATTATGAAGTAATTGGTAAATCCTTAGAAACCAACAGACCTAAAAAGGTAGTCATTGACTCCATGTTAGTTGCAGATGCAGCAGAACCAATCATTAAGGAAGTAATCGGCGGATTAAACCTTATCTTAGAAAGATTACCTGCTGAATTAATGATGGGTATTTACACAAATACTGTAGCAGTTGGAGGAAGCTCCAGATTAAGAGGTCTTAAAGAAAGAATCTTTGATGAATCTGAAATTCCTATCAAAGTATCTGATGACCCAATGACAGTAGTGGCTAAAGGAACTGCTATTGTTGCTGCTGAACCATTAGCTTTAGAACCAGAAGTACGTTTAAAAGCTATGAAATAGATAAGTAAGTAAATTAATAATGATAAAGAAATTATTAATTATTAGCGTTCTATTTCTAAAAATACTATGAATTGTTTATACAATTCATAATATTCCTTTATTA
>CAMODR010000091.1 GCA_946611495.1 uncultured Methanobrevibacter sp.
AATAGTTTAGTTTTATATTAAAAAAATAAAAAAAGAGTAAAATGTTAAGAACAATCTTCTTAACGTTCTAAATCGCCATTTATGAATGCTTCAACGTTTGCTGCAGCTTCATCATCAGTTACTTGTATAGGTGGGTGTTTCATAACATAAGAAGAGATTGAAGTTAGTTGTCCTGCAACTCCTCTTTCTAAACCTAATTTACAGCAACGGATAGCATCAATAACACAGCCTGCAGAGTTTGGAGAGTCTTCTACACTTAATCTTAATTCGATTTCCATAGGGACGTCACCAAAAGTTCTACCTTCCATTCTTAAGAAACAGACTTTGTTATCCTTTTGCCATGGTACGTAATCACTTGGACCAATGTGAATGTCATGAGGGTCCATTCTTTCAGCAAGAACTGATTGAACAGCTTCAGTTTTAGATTCTTTCTTAGAGTCTAAACGTCTTCTGTTAAGCATGTTCATAAAGTCAGTGTTACCTCCAGTGTTGATTTGGTAAGTATGATCTAATTTGACTCCTCTTTCCTTAAACAAATTACTTAAAGTTCTGTGGGTAATTGTTGCACCGATTTGTGCTTTAATATCGTCACCTACAGCAGGAAGTCCTTTTTCTCTAAATTTAGCATCCCATTCTGGGTCACTTACAATAAATACTGGCATACAGTTAATATAAGCGATTTCAGCATCTAAAGCGCATTGTGCATAGAATCTTGCTGCTTCTTCGGAACCTACAGGCAAGTAGCTAAGTAAAATTTCAGCGCCACTTTCCTTTAAAGTTTTAACTACATCTACAGGTTCTTCATCTGCAACTTTAAAAGTGTAGTCCTCTTCAAAGTCAGCCATATGTTCACTTACACCATCAAGGACAGGTCCCATTGAAACAGTAACATCGCTTTTTGGTATTTCTGCTTGGAAAATTGTAGTACAATTTGGTTTTGCAAAAATAGCTTCATCAACAGTTTTTCCAACTTTCCTCTCATCAATATCAAAAGCAGCAACTACTTCAATATCGGTAGGGTCCCAATCTCCGATTTTCCAATGCATAAGTCCAATTGCATCTTCCGGATTTTTATCTTTATAATAGTAAATTCCTTGTATAAGGGAACTTGCACAGTTTCCTATTCCCACAATAGCGATTTTAATTTTACTCATAATCTCACCAGTATTTATTAGTTTTCTGATAATATGATTTTTAAGTTATAATCTTAATCTTAAAATTATAATTTATAAAAATTTCAATAAATAAATAAAATATAAAGAACTTATATTTATTTAATCTATAAAGATATTTATTTTATTAAGTATATAATTATTGTTATTATTGGCCAATTATTTGCAAGGATTTAGATATTTTATAAGTGGATTTATGAATTATCAATTTTGTTTTTATTAGTATTGTATTTGCATTTATATTGGCACTTCGAATATTCTTAAAGTATAGAATTCCATTTGGTGGTCTTATGAAAAAAGTGATTCTAATTGCATTTTATTTTAATCAGGTAAATGAAATAGCGTCTAAACGTTTAAGGGCGTTAGCTAAGTATTTGCCTCAATATGGTTGGGAACCTATAGTCATAGTTCCAGATTTAGGTGATGATCCTTCCATTAATGAAAATATGGATTGCAGAATAATTACCACTGCTTATGAAGACATGTTTTCACATTTTTTGAGTAAAATAAAACCATCAAAGGAAAATAAAATAATTGAAGATGATTTGAAAAATCAGACTGAAGATTCCAAGTTGCAAGAGGGTTCTAATGGCTCAGAAGGATCAGATTCTCAAAAGTTAATGGATTCTTCTTCAGTTTCAAATCCATTTGTTTCAAAGGCGATTTCTATAGCAGGTGAAATCTTTGCATATCCTGATGGAATGAAATATTGGTATGATTCTGCCTTTGAAATTGTATCTCAAATTGTTGAAGACGAAAAGATAGATGCAATAATCAGTTCTTCATGGCCTATTACCTGTCATACCATTGCAAAGGACATTAGCGATAAATATGATATTCCTTGGATAGCTGATTTAAGGGATTTATGGAACTTAAATCCTTATGTTTCACATACTTTTATAAGGGACTATTTTGAGAGAAGATTAGAATTAAAGACATTTGAAAATACGGATGTCTTAACAACAACTACCGATTTGGCGGCAAGAACCTTATCAACTCTTCATCCAAATAATAAGATTGTTCCTATCTTATCTGGTTATGATAAGGATGATTTTAAATTCTTAGAGTCTATTATTGATGAAATCGATAATTCTTCTGTTGATTGTGAGGCTGTTGGTGGAATTGATAATTCTTCTGTTGATTGTGAGGCTGTTGGTGGAATTGATAATTCTTCTGTTGATTCTAATAATTCTACTATCGTTGATGATTTAAGAAATAAAAATAATGATTCTGATAAGAAGAATAAATTAAAATTCATATATGCAGGTTCATTATATGGTGGAAAAAGAGACCCTACTTATCTATTTAAGGCTATTCGCCAGTTGGAGGATGAATCTAAAATAGACAGCTCAAGGATTTCCATAGAATTTTATGGAGACAGTGGAAACTTGGAAGAAATTGCAAGATCTTTTAATCTCTTGGATATTGTTAAAATCGGAGGAAAGATTCCTCATGAGGAAGTTTTAAAAAAGCAATTGGAAAGTGATATTTTACTATTGATTTCATGGAATAATGAAAAGGAGAAAATGTTTATTCCTGGAAAGATTTATGAGTATTTTGCACTAAGAAAGCCTGTCTTGTCAATTGGGTATAAAGAGGGTTCCCTTAAGGATTTGATAGATGAGACTAAAGTGGGATATCATGTTTCAGATTTGGAATCTACTAAAGAGGTTTTATTAGACCTTTACACAGGATATTTTGAAAAAGGTAAGGTTGAATTGAATTCTGATATAAATATAGAGGACTATTCTATGGAAACAATGGCTTCTAAGTTTGCTGAATTATTAAATGAGATAATATAATTTTATAGCTGTTGTATTCATAGATGAATATTCGTTGATGTAATATTCGTAGATATATTTAATAAATTAGAATGTCAAAATATTATTTATTAGTATTATTTGTTATATTTAATATCTTAAAAATTGAGTGATTTGATGAATGCTTATTTAGAAATTATTCGGCCAGGAAATGCAGTTATGGCAGCTATTGCAGTTATTTTAATGATGATTGTGGCTCATTATTATGCTTTGCCAATTATTCTATGTGCTGTAATTGTTTTCATATGCACTGGCGGTGGAAACACTATTAATGATGTTTTTGATTATAAAATAGATGAAATTAACAAGCCTCATAGGCCTATTCCTTCAGGAAGAATTAGTTTAAAAAGTGCCAGATATTATTCCTATCTTTTATTTTTAATAGGAGTTATCTTAAGCATTGTTATTGATTATCAAGTCAATTCCATTTGGCCTTCTGTAATTGTAATTCCTGCAGTAATAATCATGTATTTCTATGCAAGAAACTTAAAGGCAATGCCATTGGTAGGTAATCTTACTGTTGCTACTTTAACTGGATTTTGTTTTGTGATTGCAGGAACTGTAATCTCTTGTGCAACTTCTTCCATTAAAATATTGTTTATTTCAGTTTATTTAGGATTATTTGCATGTTTCATGACTTTGGCTCGTGAGATAGTCAAGGATATGGAAGATATTGAAGGAGATAAGGTTGAAGGTGCAAGAACATTCCCTATTTTATACGGCAAAAAGATTTCTTCAATAATTTCAATTATTTTGATAGTTGTAACAACCTTAATGTGTCCGGTCCTTTATATATTCGGCATTTTTAATGTTTTTTATATGATAATGATGATTATTCCAATAATAATCTTCCTATACTCTGCATATAGTTTAAAATTGAATCCTCCAGAGGATGTTTGTGCAAAGGTTTCTAAAAATCTTAAAATCGCTATGCTTATAAGCTTTTTAGCATTTGTTATCGGATCATTTGATTGGATTAGCATATTTTCAGCTGTCTTTTAATAATTGATTAAGATTATTTTCAAATATTTTCGGCTTTAAAATTATTAATTAATATTGTATTTCAAATCGGTAGAATATGAGTGTGGGTTTTATCAATCCTTAATACTTTTTTAAAGGTTAAAACATGAAGTTATCCAGTTTTCTTAAAGATTTATCTATTGAAAGAAATGATTATTTCTATTTGTCTCTATTGTTAGTTTATAGTGTAATCATAACTGCTCTTTTAATCAATTTTAATAAGGATTTAGGAGTATACTGTTCTGATGTTTTTATTTACCTTTATAATTCACTTGTATTCGCTAAAATCGCTTTCTTTTCTAAGTATTTATACTTATCTCCTTTTATTTGCCTTCTGACTTCTCTTTTATTTAGATTGGGCTATGTCAGTGAAGTTTCTATTTTCATTGTCACAGGAATCTTTTCCATTTTCTCATCCATTGGAATTTATGCACTATTGAGGAGATATTTTAATTCCATTGTGTCCCTTACTGGAGCTGTGCTATTTACCAGCTTCTCATTGAATTTGCTTTGGTGGGCTAATGGAACATTAGATGTTCCAGCTGTTGCATTATCAATATGGGCAGTTTTGTTTTTTATTTTAGCACTTGATGAGAATCCAAGGTATTTCTTATTGGCATTTCCCCTTTTGGTTTTAGGTATTTTTACTCGTTATACTTGCCTATTCCTTTTGCCTTTGTTCTTACTCTATTACTTGTCAAGGCATGACTTTTTCTACCACTTAGATTTGCTGATTTGGGATAGAAAACAGTTCTTTTCTAATCTTAAGCAATACTTAAAGAGTAGAGAGTTAAAGTATATTATTTTGGGATTGGTATTGTCTTTAGCTATTCTAGCAATATTTGCCGGCATTATCATGTCATCTGGATCTCAATTGACTTTCTTAACACAAGGTTCCAGCCTTGCTTCAGGCTCTAAAGGTGCAGTGAATGATAGTGCATACACTACAGACACTTTCTTTTATTTGCATGACTTCTTAAACTTTTTATTTTCTCAAAAGGTAGTCTTTGATGGCATAATTCCTAATATGCTTGGTGCAAGTTACTTGTCCTATTTGGTTTTAGCTATTTTAGTTATAGGTCTTTTGATAGCTGCATATAGATTATTTAATAAATCTGATAATAGTTCTATTAGTGGAAATTCTAAATCTAGAAATGATTTAAAGAATAATAAAGACTTGATGTTTAAAACAAAACATTTTGATTTGTTTTTAAAAGGTTTATTTATCTTATCCTTAATAATAGCTATTTTAGGATTTAAGGTAAACTCATTAATAACCATAACATTTCTATTGGTTGACTTGGTCATTGCATTCTCTCTATTGAAAGCCAAAGGTCTTGATAGGGAGTCATATGCTCCTCCTATATTCATGTTTGTTTGGTTTGCAGTTTACTTCATATTCTTTACATTCTTCAATATTAAGGTAAACAGGTATATAATCACAGTTTTCCCAGCATTTGTTTATTTTGTCAGTTTGGCTTTAAATGAAATCTTAAACTCTTTAGATAGCCTTGAGTCTCTAAAAATCAACAGGTTTAATCTGTCTAATCTGATTCCTATTGCTTTAATCATCTTATGTTTATTCTCTGCATTTAGTTTTACAGGCACTATTGAACATGATATGGATTTCAATGATTGCAAGGTTGTTGCAGACTATCTGATTCAATATGATGATGATTATGCATCTAAAGATGTTGCTGTTTCTAAGCAAAGGCAATTCAGTTGGTTTTTAAGAGGATATACAATAGCAGTGACTACTGAGCAAACCGATTTTTTAGAGTCAAGCAATATAACCTATTATATCTGTGATGAGGATATGGAAATAAAGAATTATAAGAAGATATATAATTATAAGGACATATTCTTATATGAAAGAGTGAATTAATATTCTTTTAAATAATGGTTTTATTTAAAAGTTTTATTTAAGAAGTTTTATTTAACAATAGTTTTATTTAAGAAGTTTTATTTAACAATAGTTTTATTTAAGAAGTTTTATTTA
>CAMODR010000092.1 GCA_946611495.1 uncultured Methanobrevibacter sp.
GCACTTTGTACAAAATTTAGAATCATCTTCTATTTTGGCTCCACATTCTGGACAAAACATTTCTTTCCCCCTGAAAAAAAGTAATTAATTAAAATTATGTGATGATAATATTTAAGATTAATCGTTTTAAAAAAAAAAATTATAAATTTAAATAATTGTATTAAAGATTTCTAATTAAAAAAAATCGAACTAAATTTGTGATGACCACTAAAAATAAATTATAAAAATTTATTAAATAAATTCAACAAAAAATAATATAAAAATTAAGTAAGGGGATAATATGGTTTCTGCAAAAAAACATCAACAAAAACTGACTTTTTTATTAATTGATTACGAGTTATGTGAAAAACTCGGATTAACTATATATAACTATTTAGTGGATAAAACCTACGAATTTGCTGACATGCTATCAAAAATAGAAATAAATGATTCCACATATCGTTTTTATAAGCATGTCTCATTTCCAGAGTATAAAAACAGATACATCTTTCCTGAAATAACAGATTTCGAAAACGGAATGGTAACAATCAATTATGTGGATCTGCTATTGTCAAGATACAATATTGAACTAGATGATTTTTTAGACCCCTGGGATGTTGAAAGATATCATAAATACAAGAACCGAATAGAAGACGTGTTTGAAGAGGAAAACGCATCCAAATTTCTTGAAATAAACGAGCCGAAGGATTACATTTACCCATTGAAAAATTTAAAAGATTATTTCAATGATACTGTTAGCAAAAAGTATAATATACAAGAAATCCGAAGACTTTCAAAAGATTTCGATAAACTAAATGAAGAAATCAAAAGAGATATAGAAACCGAACAAACAAAAAAGGATAAACATGAAACCAAAAAAGAAGCCAAAGAACAGAGAAAAGCTGAAAGAGAAGCTAGAAAACTGAAAAAAGCTCAAAAGCAGAAAAAGGAAAAGGAACTGCAGGAACGCAGATTAAAAAAGCAAAAAGAAGAAGAGGAAGAAAAGAAAAGAGTGGAAGAAGAACGGCTGGCTCAAGAAAAACGTGAAAAGGAAGCTCAAATGGAAAAAATCAGAGCGCAGAATGCTAAAAAGGAAGAGGAGAGAAAGCTCCGTCAGGAAAGACACAAAGAAGTGAAAGCTCAAGAAGAAGAGCGTCAAAGACAGAAGATGGAAGAAAAACGTCAAATAGAAGACCAAAAAAGAAAAGAAGAGGAAGAAGAAAAACGAAGAATAGAAATTGAAAATAGAATTAAGGAAGCAGAAGAGGAAGCTCAAAGAAAATTGGATGAAGCTGAAGAAAAGGAAAGAGAGGCTCAAAGAAAAATCAGGGAAGCGGAAGAAGAAGCTCAAAAAATTATCGAAGAATCCAAATTGGAGGCATTGAAAACTGCAAGAGAAAAGAATGAAATAGCCGGCAGCATCAAAAGTGAAGATAGTAGCACAACCGAAGATGAAGCAGCAAATGAAATCAATTCACCAAAAATAGGTCTAGAAGACTTGGAAAAGATTAAAGAGCTTAAGGAAAACATTGATGCTATAAGCTTGAGAATAGGTGAAGAAACAGACTCTGATACAGGAAGCATGATCCTGCAGCTTGAAGATATCGGAAACTATGAATCCATTGAAAAAGAATTCTTAAATTTGCAAAGAGAAGTTTTTCCTTGCAAGAAAAATGCGGATATTGAATTTGGAGAAGATGATGGATTCTTCGGTGACATGTTTTACATGTCAAATTCACAAGTTTCCAACTGGCCTCCCCAGGTTACATCCATATGGATTTCCAAAAGCTTTGGAATTCACAATCAGGAATATCATATCGGATTGTGCAATGATCCAAGACTTAGATCTCTCAACAAATACCAAACTCCTTCTATCGAATCAAAAATCAAATTCAGATTCAGTGCAAAAGACATTGATAAAAATGATTTCATCTTTGCGAGGGATATTGCAACAGACAATTTCCGAATTCTAATCAAAGCCGATTTGAGCGAACTCAGTGAAGAGGAGCAGTATGTGCTATCACAAAAGGAATTGATTTTATCCATTTCAGATGAGGATGATGAAAAAGAAAGATTCTTCATTGATTTGGGAGAAATCGAGGGACGTAATTTCTCTAGGAAACTAAGAACCCTACTTGTAAATACTATATATTCACCAAGCGCTGATGAGGATAATTTCTTCAAAATCAGCGAGGTTTTCGAAAACCTTGAAACCGAAACAGCATTTGGAAAATATCGAGAGGAAGTTAAGCCAACAGGAATCCAAATCAGAGACATGATCCCTGAATTTGATTTCAAGGAACCTTTAAAAACATCTGCCAGAGTATACAAAGCGGATGAGGATATGTCACAAATCATAGAGCATATGAACCTTAAAAAAGAATTTTATGCTGCTAAAACTGAATTAAACAACTTTTTAGAAGATTTAGGATTTGATCCTGAAACAGTGAATATAGATTTTATAGAAAAATTGATTAAATCCACAACAGAACCTGAAATCAAAGACGAAAACCCTAACTTGCCACATCCTGAATCTAATGTAATTCATGATGAAGAATCTGGTGATTTATCAGATAAAGGAACTATTGGATTGACAGAAGAAGAACTTGAACAATACCAAGAATTAAGTGAGGAACTGGAAGATTATTTAGATGATGAAATGGATGACTATTTCGATTCCGATGAAGATGAAAGCAATGCCATAGCAGATTATTCAGCACTTAGCGAAGATGAAAAGATAAAGCATCCTGAACTTTCCGAAAAATTAGATGCTATTCTTGAAAGCCTTAAGGAACTTAAGGAAACCCGGGAATTAGAAGAAAGTTCAATCCCTGATGTAAAAGAAGAAACAGAGATTTTAGATAATGATGATGAAGATGATTTCGATGATGCTCCACGTTCTGAATTTGATGGAGTGCCTCTTGGAATAAAAATAGCCAATAAAAATGAATTGCTTAAAAACCATGAGTTCATCGCCGTTGAGGATGATGAGTATATCAATGATATCGATGAAGACGAGTCAATACTCAAAATTGAAAATCAAATTCAAAGAGTTAGAAGTTCTGAATCCCAGGAATATCTAATCCACCAAGTTGTTCAGCTCATCAAAAAGGGAAGGTCAATTGAAAAAATCTGCGAGACTTTGGAGATTGACAATGAGGAATTTAACCGCTGGCGAGAAGAAGGAAAGTCAGGAAATCCAATGTATGGTGAATTGTACGAATTATCCGAAAGGGTTCGAGGAAAGAGCAGTCATGAAATTAAAGCGGAAGAGGAAATTAGAGCAAAACTAAGTCTGCTGGTTATCAGCGAACTGAACTTTATTCTTGAAAGCAACGATATAGATGTAAGTCCTGGAACCAAAACATATAAGACAAACCAGATACTGACTAACATACCATTAAATGACATAAGCGCTTCATTAGAATCACTTGAAGATGTGAAGACTAAAGAAAAAAGAGTCTTTGACTTATTAAAATCAATGAATACTCAAGAATTGCTAAAATTTATTGATAAAGACATATATGAGGATTACTCTCACAAATCAAAAACAGAAATCATAGAAAAAATAAGAAGCAACCTTGAGCTTTCACAAGTCGAAGAACTCTTGGAACACTTGAGTAAAAAGACCGAAGTAAAACGGATTAAGAAACAGATACCTAAGAAATACACAAATCTGAACAAGGAAAAACTCCTGGAAATCCAAAGCATGACCAAGGAAATACTTGAATATTTCAAACCGAAAGAGATTGTCAAGAAGGAAATCCTGAAGGATTCCGGATTTAATGAAATTGAAATAAACCACCCTTTATGGACTCTCACAGAATACGGACTAATGGAAAAAACAGGCAGTGACTACAAGCTGAGCGATGAGGAAACCATTGAAGAATTCTTAAACTATGAAATAGATGACTTTGATATGGTATTCAAGAATCTGGATGTTCTGAAATTTGAAAAAGCATCTACAGTTGAATTTTTAATAAAAGGAGTGGTGGATAATATTGACTTGTTTGACATACTGGACCAATTAAGCAAATACCGTGAAAATATCAAAAAAATGGTTTCAAGTGCTCTTGGCAATGAAAAAACAGATATTTTGATTGAAATGGAAGTAAGCAAGTTAAAAGCGGAAGAATTAGAGGGATTGTTGAATAATTAAAAAATAAAGTTTTAAGTTAAATTATTTTAACTTAAAGCTTTTAAGCCAACATAATTGATAATATCCTGAATTTTCTCATCATCTAAGATTTCCAAACTCTTTTCGTAGCATTCATCCATGACTTCTTGAATGTTTTCACTACCTCTCCAGAGATTTTGCAGGAAATCATAACCATACTCGTCAGCAACATCCCGAAGGATATGAACTGATATGAAAATATCATCAATATATCCATAAGGATCATAAAACTGTTCTGGAATAATGTCACGGGGAATGACAAAATAAGCAATTGCCGCACTTATTACTAGTTTGTAGTAATCAACCACTTCCCCTGTGTCTAAAACATCACATAGCAGTTGATATAAATTAGGAGCATGGTCTATGAAAGATGCATAGACACCTTTATAATTATTCAAGTTCTCTAACAGCACATCATAAAAATCTTTAAAGTATACAACCATATTAAACCTCTTTTTTTGAATTAAAATTTACCATTAATCAAAAATTGTAAAAAATATTAACTAGAAATATCATTTGAATTTAGGAAATTTGGTTTCAAGTATGATATCTTCGTAATTAGAAGTTATAACACTGAATAAATCCATAACAATCTCTTTGAAATCCAGATACTCCTTCAGGGTTTTGGCTTTAAGTCCATGTGCCAGGATTGAATCGTTTCTGGCATAAAACATCTCATTGATTTGAGTCGGATTTCTCATATACATGATAGTTACAGGATTCATCTTATTCATATAATATAACGTTTTAAACTTAGAATCTATGCTTTTAAACTTAAGTTTATGACCTGGAATCAAACGGGTGCTACAATATTCAGCCGCCTTTTCAGACTTGGACTTGATAAACTCTACATCAACATCATAAGGATCCACACCCTCGTTTTCAAGAGAATTGTTGGCGATTAATTCAATGCAACGATACAGCCGAGCTATGGCATCATCATATTTTCCCTCTTCAGCGCGTCTGGTAGCATTATTGATCAAGCTTGCAATTATATAATAATAGTACAGTGGATGGTCGGGATTATTTAGAATCTTAAGAGAGTTGTAATTGCGCTTGAGCTGGTTTTCAAACTCTGCAAAATCAATGTAAAAACCTGTGCTGAACTTGGCTAGTGCGTCTTCATGATTGAAGTCATCCCAATGCTTATAGCATACAAACAATAATTCATAACCCATTTTAGTATATTTCCAATCATTTGCTTCATTGACTTTAATGGAATCAAGCATATCAAGACCCTGGTTGAAGCGATAATTATTAAAAAGATTTTTAATCTCATTGAAAAGACGTGTCTTGGAAACTTCATTCATATCCTGTTTTTTGACAAAACGGCCCTCATCATCTATCTTGCCTTCGGGATTTCGTGTTCCGCTTACAAAAATCAATTCATTCTGACTGACTGTAGCAGCCAGACAGGCCGCCATGGTCATGGTTTTAGTACCACTGGTATAATCTATTTTTACTCTATAATTTCGATACTTCCTTATTTGCTTGTTAATGCTTACATAAATTTCTTCAAAGTCATCCACATCTTTAATATTAATATTTGTGCTTATTCTTGAGAGCTTGTTGTTGTACTCCTCGCGATAAAAATCTTTCAGATAATTCAAAGTGTATTTATTGCTAAGTTCTGTAGTAAAGAAAACTATCTTGTCCGGACTTTGATCTTTTATCAAGAAAAACAATGTTTCCGCAAGAGACTTGTTTCCATCTTCCCCATAGCCGATTCCAACTGGAATGAACAAGGCCAATGGTTTTTCTTCCATTTCCAATTGATTATTTTCCATTTTTTCATCCCCCTAAACTTGAGTTGTTATTATATTTAAAAAAAGAACTTATTAAATATTTATAAA
>CAMODR010000093.1 GCA_946611495.1 uncultured Methanobrevibacter sp.
CCATTAACAGGAACAGAAGAATTACCACCAGCAGAACCATTAGTACCATTAACAGTATTATTAGCAGTTCTATTATGATTTATATAATCCAAAGTCACATCATGATTCTTTTCAAGGATAGTTGAATTCCTGATTATAACATTGCCCACTATGGCATCCAATTCATCATCATACCTTAAAGTTGAATCTGCAAGATTGACGATACCTCCATAGTCTATTATTGCACTTCCATTAGATGCCTTGTTGTTTGTGAAATTGGAACCTTGAATATTGAAGGTGGAATTTCTATTATAAATCGCACCTCCATTTTTAGCGGTATTATCTGTGAATCTGCAGTCTATAATAGAAGCATTACCCTTATCATGTCCTCCTTCCCAATAGCGATAATTGTCCTGATTGATAGCTCCACCATTATTAGCTGAATTAGATGAGAAGGTGGAATTTACAACAGTCAAATTGGTATCAAAAGGAGTGAAGATAGCTCCACCTTCATCTGCAGAGTTATTAGCAAATATGGAATCCTCAATTAAAACATTATCGCCGAAATTACGAATTGCTCCACCAGTACTTCTACTAGTATTAGTGCCTGTAGCGGAATTGTTGATGAAGCTGGAATTTCTTACGGTTATGTTTTGATAAGACCCTATTGCACCTGTAGTTCCTGCTTTTGCTGAGTTATTTACAAAGCTTGAATTGTCAATGAAAAGGTTGGTAGTAACATCCAAAACACCAAAGGAATCCAAACCAGTGTTGTTTATGAACTCGCAAGAGCTAATGTTTATATAACCCTCCCTATTATATTGATACATGACACCAGCATTTTCAGCAGTGTTGTTTATGAACCTTGAATCCTTGATTGTGACATTGGAAAATGCAGATATCACTCCTCCTTCCGCAGGGTTAGTGGCAGTAGAAGATCCTATTTGAACCTCTTCAATTTCTGAACTTACTGCTTTATTTGCAATAAATGTGGAATTTAAAATCTCTAAGGTTTTTGCTGAATTAATTGCGCCTCCATAATGCTTTGATGTGTTGTTTATGAAAGTGGAATCTTCAATATAAGTATTTGCATTACCATATGTAAAGATTGCCCCACCATATCTTAGAGCATCATTATCCTTGAATGTGGAATTTCTTATAAAAACATCCTCATCAGTGTAAATGACTCCCCCTGCATATAATGATGCATCATTATTCACAAATAGTGAATCCTCTATGCTTGTTTCGGTAGAATAGCAATAAATTGCCCCTCCATATAATGCAGTATGATTGATGAATTTGGAGTTCTTAATTGACAATTCCCCAAATTTAACATAAATTGCAGCCCCTTCAGAATCTGAATGGAGAGAGAAATCCTCCACATTATTATTGAAGAAAGAGGAATCAGTCACTGTGAGATTAGCTGAATCCACATATACTGCACCTCCCCTTTCAGAAAGACAGTTTTCAAATGTGGAGTTGATAAGATTAAGATTAGAATAACTGGAATATATTGCTCCACCATCATTTGGAGAGTAAGCATTGATTATCCTAAGGTTTCTTATTGTGACATTTTCTCCAGTTATATAAAATGCTCTGGACCTGTTTTTAGCATCTATTGTATGTCCATTTCCATCGATTATGATATTATCTCCAGTAATCAGGATTGTTTGGCTTGCATTCCAGTCTTTATCCAATCTTACAATTCCTCCATCAACTGAGGCATTATAAAAGACATCATAATAATCGTCATTTATAAAGACATTGTCACTGCCATAGATTGTCTTATAGACTTGAATATTGGAATTGTTGGTGAAGTTAGAGTAATAGAGATATACATAGGAATTGTAGATTGCTCCACCTAAATCAGATGCATGATTATCTGCAAAGCTTGAATTTCTAACGGAACGAGGACTATAAAGTGCCCCACCTCTTTCTGCAGAATTATTAAAGAATTTTGAACTTAAAACATAATATGAAACAGTGGAGTATACTGCACCACCTAATTTTGCAGAATTATTGCGGAAAATTGAATCTGAAATGTTTAGCTCATAATTTGAACATATCGCTCCTCCATTGGATTTTGAATATCCATTAATGAAAGTCAAGTTCATTAGATTTACGCCTTTTGATGTGATGTTGAAAATTCTTGCTACAGATTTACCATTAAGGGTGTGTCCGTTTCCATAAATTGTAAGGTTTTTGGAAATTAGGATACCATCCTTAAACATAGAATCAGTACTTGCATTATAGGCAAAATTCTTTTTTAGAGTAAGATTGCCCTTAGCCATTTGCACCAAAGTGTTCAAATAGGAAAATGAAATTGTCTTTGGCAAAGCGCTTCTCTTTGCAACTGTTATTTTTGAAGTCTCACTGATTGACTTATAGTTATAGTCACCGCTATATGAAAGCTTTACAGTATGTTTTCCTGTATCTAATCCTGGAACACTCATGCTTGCTTTTCCCTGAAATACAGAAACAGTGCCAATATAATTGCCATCAATAGTCACATTAAAGGAACCACTTGCATAAATAGGCATATCTAACCTGAATTCAGGAATTGTAGTATTGTTTGCAAAATAAAATGAATTGCTAGAGTCAAAATCCTTTGGATCATTCTTCAAACCAAAATCCTGAACCCAATAAATTAATCCATTAAGTTTATATGCTGCAATTCCAACAGAATTAAAGTAAGGGTCTAACATTGCACGCCTGTGTCCCTGACCGGCATAGGTGTCATTAGTTTCCTTCCATCCTTCTGTAACCTCTTCAGCTGTCTTATAGTATTTTGCAATATTTTCACCGGAATATATGAATCCATCTGGATATGTAGTATTAAAAAGACGACCGTTAGGACGATAATGTGAAAAGAGCTGAGCAAGTTCTTTTGCCCTTATTTTTGCAGCTTCCTCAAGCCCAGCATCACGATCTAAAGGCCTGAGCCATATTGTATCATTTGAATTGAAATATGTCTTACTTACATTATCCGGATTCAATTGCCATACATTTTCTTCTGTTCTGAAGGCATTTAAATACTCATATGCTTCTGAAACATCCAGATATTCTCCTTCTGTAGCATTAGCAGACAATTTATTCTTATTGGAATCTTTTAATTCCCCACCAACATTAATTGAATTATCAGATAATTTACCCTTACTGGAATCTATTAAATAAATAGCATTATCTGAATTATCAGATGAAACATTAGCATTATCTGAATAAACTGAATTCTCCAATACCATAGAATTATTTAAATTTGAATCTTCCAAAATCATATCGGAAGATATTGAATCAAAATTATCATTATCAATATTATCATTTGCTGCACTGACACCAGACATCAGTACAAATAATAATAAACTAACTATAAACACTTGAAATATCTTTTTATTAAACATTCTATCCCCCTAATAAATTAAGTGAATAATTGAATCATATTTAGTATTTATCTTTAAGATAATAGTTATTTTTAAAAAAAAGACCCTCTCCTCAATGATTTATTTTTTAAAAAAAAAATATTAATAAAAATTTGTTTCTTAAATATAAATACTTATATACATATTAATAAATTATTTATAATAAATATTACTACTGAATTAATAATTCTAAAAAAAGGAAAATATATTCAAATAATAAAAAAAGAAACAAGACAAATAACAAAAATAAACGTTAAAAAAAAATAGAATAATAAAAATAAAAAAATAATCATTAAAAAAAAAGAAAAAAAGGTTTATTTATACATCAGAGTATAATAAACCAGTAGCTCTAGCAACGAAGAATACAATGTAAACTCCTAAGATACCCATTAATATTCCACCAATGGTAGAGTTCCATTGTGCAATTGCAGCTACTATAAAGACTAAGATAAAGACAATGATAAATATTAATATGATTAATAAAAGGAGTTTTAAAAGTCCTACTCTTGTAACATCCTTAATTGCTTCACCAATATTTAAAGCATAACCGAAATCTTCAGTCTTAGCTAATCTACATTGAGCCATCATCATTCCTAATGCGAATATGATTGTTACTATAAATGTAATTACTGAACTTAACCAGTTTTGGAAAATCATACCACATATAATTCCAATAATCATTGGAATAATCATGTAAACGAAGTTTACAACGAAAAGTTTAACACCGTTTAAGAATTGTCTTACAAAGTCGATTCCAGGTCCATCTTCTCTTCTTTCAATACCGAATTTCATTATGTCTAATTGATATCCTGTAATGAAAAATCCTAAGACAAGGGTAACGATAACTGCAAGAAGACTTGATCCGATAGTTGCTAGCACATTTTTACTGGAAGCACTAAATAAAACTGCAAGTAAGGATGAACCAGCTACAATTCCAAGAATAATTCCTAAAATTGCATATATTGCTAATGCTTTTATGTTTTTTAAAGGATACGCTAATGCATCGCTAATAATTTCTCCTAATTCCATAATTTTCACCATAATTTATTTTTAAAAACCTAATGAATAATACATTTCATTACGTAAAGTAATATTTGTTAATACTAAATATATATATACTTTATTATTAAAAGAGAATTTTGTATAGTTTTTTATTGGAAATAGACAAAATAATATATTTTTTTAATTTTATTTTAAACAAATTGAAAATAAATTAAAATATATAAACAATTTATTCAATTAGGAGTTAAATGGTGATGAAATTAAATAATTATTTGGTTTAAAAAGAGTGTGGAGTATTTAAATTTGAAATTAGATAATTTGTAAATTAAAGAGATAATTCAATTTTAAATTCAAGAAAATAATTAAAAAAAGAATAAAAAAATAGTGAAATTTCAAAAAAAAATTATAATAATTCCTTTTTCTTTTGTTCAAATTCTTCTTTTGTTAATAGGCCCCTTTCATATAGGTCTGCATATTTCATCAACTCATCAATATTGCTATTTGCATTGTCTTGGGATGAAGTGCTCTCTGTATGGTTATTAATCTTATTTTCCATATATTCATTATACTTACCAGTCACCAGATTAACCATTTTACTGGACACATGTTTTAACTGAATCTTATCTGATGACTTGAGATAGATTTCAAGACTGCTACTTAAGTTAAGCAAACCTCTAGCATCATGGTCTATGCTTGCAATGTTATCAAAAAAGATCTTTCTTGTACCCATCTTAGATTTTAGAAAAACTGATTCCTTAATAATTTCAAGGTAAGCGTCTTCAACAAATACATATCCATCAAGGACATCACGTTGATTAGTATTGGAAAAGGTTGAATGTCTCATTTCCTCAACAGTACACTTAAACCATGTTCTGTTTTGAAACTGAACGCCAAACTTTTTCTCCAATTGCATTTCCTTTTCTAATTTTTCTTGTTCAGCTTTTCTTTCCTTTTCTATCCTTTCCGCTTCAGCTTGCCTTTCCCTTTGGAGCTTTTCTTGATAGAATTTTTCATTAGTTTCCTCTTGACTTAGAGGCTCCCCATATTCTTCTCTAAGATAATCAAAAATTCTGGATTCTATTTTGTCTGCAGTTAAGCCATCATTCTTTATTTCTTTCTTTATATTTTTAAGCACCTTACCAAAAAATCTCCCCTCTGAAAAACCGAAATTGTTTATGCCGAAACGTGGAAGAATTTGTCTAATCTTTAAATTATTATTATCTTTATAACTGTTTAATTCATCTAAAGCCTCTTTCTCTAAAGTTTTTTTATCATCTGTACTTTTATTAAAAAATCTGCGATTAGAATCAGAAACTTCTTCTTTTACTTCTTTTAATGTGTTTCCACAATTTACACAAAAATTATCATCTTCATTTATTTCGCTACCACAATTAGGACAAAACATGGTATAAAACCCCCTTTAAATATTTTATTCCCTTTTTTTCTTTTCAATTCCTAGAATTTAATATTTTATCAGCTTTTCTAATCTTTTCAATTCTTAGAATTTAATA
>CAMODR010000094.1 GCA_946611495.1 uncultured Methanobrevibacter sp.
ACTTTTTTTATTACTTTTTTTAATTCATTTTTCACTTTTGTAATACTATTTTATGAAATTATTACTTTTTTTATTTATTTTTAAAATTAGTAATACTTAATTAAAAATGTTTATTAATTATAAAAATATAGCATTTATTATAATAAGTAAATTTTATGGTTTTGTAAGGTATTATGGAAGTTAAATTGGTATTTTTTTAATAATACTCCTTTTACTTAATTTAAAATTTTCTTATTATTTGGAGACTTTATATGAATTTTAATAAAAATATGATTTTCTTATTTTTATTATTATGTCTGCTTATTCCTCAAGGGATTTATGCTGAAGATGGGAATGATTTAACGGATATTAGCAGTAATTTTACTGCTGATGCCTTGAATCTTGAATTAAGTACTCCTTATAATGAGATTTTATCTTATGGGTCTGGTTCAAATTCCTTATCTTCAAATCAGATATCATCTAATTCTATTGATTTGAATGATTCTGATAATGGATATAATGATAAAAAGGGAAATACGGATTTAGATAATTTTTACGAAGTTTCTGATGATTCTTCTAAATTATCTTCAAAAAATAATGCATATATGGTTTCTGAAAATAACGATTTAAATCTTATTGAAAATTTAAATCTTAAGGAAATGGGCAAGGATGGAATTAATGACTCTAATCCAGCTCAAGATGTTTCACTTAATGATTTGGATCTTTTGCCTCAAGATGGCATAAGTGATGATTCAGACATTTTGGCTAATGAGGATATAGTCATAAATTCTACAGAATCTGGTCTTTTAATCAAAACAGATTTAAAAAATCCTTTAACAGATAAGTCTACATTTAATGTTTTCATAATTAGTGACAATACTGGAAATAATCTTTTTGATGCAGTTGCATGTGAAATATTGGATAATTCCAGTTTCTCTAATGTGAAATTTAGCATTAGAAGCGGAAATCAAATTAATGAGATGGAAGAAGAGGAATTATATGCCCTAATGAGTGCCTGTGATGCATTCATTGGACAATGGGTAAGTTCCAATGTTGATGCAGTATTGACTAATTTGCTGCAGAAGTATCCTGATTTATCCAATAAGGAACTTTTCTTAATATTGGAGCCTCCTACAGGTAATATCAATTCCTCTTCAACATCATTGAGTCTTGTTAGAAATTCCACAATAGCTCATAAGAAAATATTTGATGGCTTCTCTAACGATGAACTGATCTATTACTTCAAGGCCACTAAAAGAGGAAATGACTTTAATAGCATTCAAAGTTACATAACTGATAATGCAAGTTCCTTCAATAGCATTTTCAATAATTTGGTATTGTATAAGGACATAAATGATAAAAGCAACTTAAAAAATGAATTGCTTTATATTCTTAACCTTTTAGGTCATAGCTGTTACTATGAAGCTCCTAATTTCACTGGTGTACAGGCATCAGGTATCTTTAGGGATAGGTGGTATTCATTAGATGAATATATTGAGACTTTCTTCAATAAATCAAATAATCGAACTATCGGTATTTTGGAAAGTACAATGTATATCCAATCTCAACAGTTAGATTTAATCAATGAAATAACAGATTCATTGGAATCTAAAGGATATAATGTTATCCCTATCTATTGTCCTGCAGGTAATGCAGAGCAATTGAACATTATGGTGAAATATTGGACTAATGCAGGCACTAATGTCAGTGGCTTTTTAGAAAATCCTGAAAAATTTGATATCCTTGTAGATGGAATAATATCTATGGTTGCATATGGTGTTGGTGGAGAGAACTTTACCAATGCTACACGTTTCTTTGAAAATGTTGATGTGCCAGTATTTAGGGCTGTTCACTCTGAATACATTACTAATCAGCAATGGGAATTAAGTCCTGTTGGTTTAAGCACTACCAAAAGTGACAAATGGTGGCATGTAACAATTGCCGAATCACAAGGTATTTTCGATTCTACCTTTGTCGGTGGTGTGGATTCTTATATTTCAAATAGGACTGGCGCTAATATATTGACATTTGTCCCAGTTCATGAGAATATAGAATTGCTTACTGATAGGGTGGACACCTGGGTGGACTTGCAGTATACACCTAATATTGACAAGATGATTTCAATCGTATATTACAACTACCCTCCTGGAAAGCAGAATATTGGTGCAAGTTATTTGGATGCAATTACAAGTGTCTATAATATGCTTTACACTTTAAAGGATGCTGGATACAACTTAACAGATTTGCCAAACAATGTTTCTGAACTTGAAGATATGATGATCACCTGTGGTATAAATGTAGCTAATTGGGCTCCTGGTGAAGTTGAGAAATTAGCTAATCGTTCAGGTGTTGCTCTTCTTCCTGTAGAAGAATACTTGGAATGGTTTGATTCTTTAGATGATATCGTTAAGTTACAGGTTTCAGAAGGTCCTGTTGCATATATTGGACAAATGGTTAAAAAAGCTGTCATGCTTAATTACACTGATGAAGTCGAATCAATGCTTAATGAATGGTACAATGAGATTAAGGCATTGCTTCCGGATAATCAGACTGTCATTGCAACAAATGCATTGGATAAGATAGTGAATGTTTTGAAGCTATATGCTAACACATCCTCATATGAATATTATGAGGAATTCTTGAATTATTATGCCGAATTCAGAACACTGAATATTTCCGGTTTAAACGGTTGGGGTGAAGCTCCAGGTAACATTATGCTAGTTAATCGTAACGGGACTGATTACTTCGTAATTCCTGGATTGACATTTGGAAATGTTTTCATAGGCCCTGAACCTCAAAGAGGTTGGGAAGCTGATATTGAAAACCTTTACCACTGTACTGCAGTTGCTCCTACCCATCAGTATTTAGCTGCTTACTATTATATGCAAACTAGACATTCCAATGCAATGGTCTTCGTCGGTAGACATGCAACTCATGAATGGTTGCCTGGAAAAGAGGTCTTGCTATCTTATAATGATTATGGATCCATTGTTGTAGGAAAGGTTCCTCAAGTCTATTTCTATATTACTGATGGTTTAGCTGAAGCTATTCAAGCTAAAAGAAGAGGATTTGCAGTATTGATATCTCACTTGGATTCTCCAAAATCATTTACTCACTTATATGGCAATTTGACAGTATTGGCTAATTTGTTGGAAGAGTATGATAATAATCACAATGCCAAAAACTTCTCAGAGGATTTGGAAAACAGTCTCTCTAAGGAGATTAAGGATTTAATCATTGCTAACAATTATTATCTTACCTTATGCATAAGTGAAGAGGACTTGAACAATACTGACATGAGCGTTTTAAGTCCAACATTAAACACTTTCCTAAAAGATACTCAAAATACATTATATCCTTTAGGTCTTCATGCAATAGGTCAAAAATGGACTGATGATGATTTGGCAAACACTGTAGCGATTATTGCAGCACATGATTTTGAATTCAATAATGAAAAGACAAATCTCTTGAATCAACTGTCTAGACATTACTATTCTGCAGATTATTCAAGCCTCTCTCCATTGAAAAGGGAGTTTATACTGAATAAGTCTGTAGATATCTGTAAGGCATTGATATATTGGGATATTGACACAGTTTCTAAAACTGCTGGCTTGGATAGCCCTGAATTTATGGAATCATTAAGCATTGCAAAGAAATACATAGACTTTTATAACCAATGTATTGATGATGAATTGGATGCAATGATATCTGCTTTAAATGGAGGATACATTCACGTAAACATTGGAGGAGAAAGTGTTACAGTACCTCAGGTACTTCCTACTGGAGCAAACATGTTCCAGGACCAATCTTCTGAGCTTCCAACACAGGAAGCATGGGAATATGCTAAGACACTTACTCTCTTGACCTTGGCAGACTTGAATGACACAACAGAAAAGATCATTATGGGAATCTGGTGTGTAGAAACTGCAAGGGACGATGGTGCATTAGTTTCAACAGTTCTCTATTTATTAGGTATGCAACCTGGATGGCACAATTCTTCTAGTGCAGGTTATGATGAAGAGGGAATTCCTACTGGTAAGAAGGTTAACGACTTGCCTGATGTGATTCCTCTTGAAAACTTGACACGTCCTGAAGGATGGGAAAAGAAGAGAATTGATGTGACTGTAATTACCAGTGGATTATTTAGGGATTTATACAGCTCACAAGCACGTCTTATAGATAATGCTTACAGATTGGCTTTGGCTCGTTCATATTACACTATTATTAATAATAAGACACTTATGGGTAGTGAATATGGACCTCAAATTAAAGAGAGCCTTAGGGCAATTATGAAAAGTGTAAGTTATAAGGGAATGTCTTATGAGTCCTTAGATGACAATTATGTTGCAAAACATTGGGTTGAAGATTGCATTTACTATTTAGATTTAGGCTATAATTCCACAGTTGCTGGTGAATATGCTATTACCCGTATCTTCGCTCCTCCTAATGGGGACTATGGTGCAGGAATATCCAAATTGGTATCCATGTCATGGACTTGGAATGACACTGATGAGCTCTCTGAGTTCTATATCGGCAGAATGGGAAATATGTATTCCAAGTATTATTGGGGAGATACTAACCCTATCGTATTTATGAGGGCATTATCTGACACTGATCACATTGTTGTCAGCCGTAACACCAATCAGTATGGTGTTTTGGATAATGATGACTTCTTTGATTATTGGGGCGGTCTCTCAATGACTGTAGAGTATTTATCAAATAAGACACCTACAATGAATGTTTTAATGTATGCAAATAGGGATCAAGCATATGTTGCTACATTTGAAAAGGTATTCTATAATGAATTAAATACTCGTTACCTAAACCCCGAGTGGATTAAAGGAATGATGAAAGAAGGTTATAGTGGTTCCAGATACATGTCCAATAAGTTCATTTCAAACTTATGGGGTTGGCAAGTAACCAGGCCTTCTTCAGTTGCTCAAAGTGTTTGGAATGACGTTTACAATACATATTATCAAGATAAATATGGTTTAGGCGTAAAATCTTGGTTGCAGACTGGAAATAATGCATATTCTTTAATATCCATGAGTGGAACTATGTTAAATTCCGCTTTTGAAGGATACTGGGATGCAGATGACGCAACTATTAGGGATATTGCAAATACTTGGGCTCAAGCTACTGTGGCTAATGGAGTGGCATGCTGTGACTGTAGTTGTGGTAATGTGGCTATGATGGAATGGGCAGTTAAGTTTGTAAATGCAGACTTGCTCGCTAAATTATTGCCAACATTGTATAATGCTACATTAAATCCAAAATTCTTGACTAATGTTTCAGATGCTCCATCAAATGCAACAAATGTGGATAGTCAGACTAGAGATAGCAGTGAGCAATCCAATGCTACTGTTAAGACAAACAGCAGTTCAAGTGACAGCGCTAAATCTTCAAGTGGCAATACTGACATTATTGGAGAAAGCGGTGGCAGAGCTGTAGGTATGGATTATGATGAAAAAGGCGAATCTGTCAGTGACTCAGATGCAGGCACACCAGATGCAAGTGAAGGAAGAGCTGTTGAGGTCAGTCAAAGCTCCAGCACTCCTGTAGCGCCTAAGGATGTAAGCATGCCTATTGCAATTATCATTTGTATACTTGCTTTAGTTGCATTAATAGGATTTGGTTATTTTAGAAACAGAGATAAAGATAATGATGACGATTATGATGACTTTGACTATGAATATTAATGGTTTAATATTGTAATGGTTATTCTTGTCTTTTTATTATTTTTTTAAAATTATATATTTTTATTATTTTTTATTTTTTATTTTTTCATATGTGAGTTTCTAAGATTAATTATTTAAATAATGATTATTTGGCTTATTGGCTATGATTTTTGTTTTTAAGTTAAATAATGATTATTTGG
>CAMODR010000095.1 GCA_946611495.1 uncultured Methanobrevibacter sp.
TAACAAGTTTAAATCAAGTTTACAAGATTAAATCAATTTAACAAACTAAAACAAAATTAGTTAAATGAAATCAATATTACACGATCAAATCAATTTAACAAACTAAAACAAAATTAGTTAAATGAAATCAATATTACACGATCAAATCAATTTAACAAACTAAAACAAATTTAGTTAAATGAAATCAATATTACACGATTAAATCAATTTTAATATTGAATCATTTTTCAATTGATTTAAATCTAAATTTTAATTGAGATAGGCCAATAGAGGAATAATAGTAAAATGGAATTTGATTGAATTGAGGTGTTATTATGAAGAAAAAACTAATTTTCTTAACTTTGATGATACTGGTCTGTTTTACTATAAACAGTGTTTGTGCTCAAAGTTTAGAAAATTTAAATTGCAATGATGGATTTGATGACTGTGATTTAGTCAAGGATTCAAGTGCAAAAACACTGAAATCAAGTGGATTAAGCAGTGCAAATAAACTTGCAGCAACAAACAAAACTACAACAGTTGCAAAATCAGCAGCTACAACTGTAAAAACAACAACAAAAGCAACAAACACAACAAAAGCAAGCACAACTGTAAAAACAGCTACAAAAACAACTACAAATGCAAAAACTAGTGCTAAAGTAAATAAAACTACTGTCAATACTAAAACCTTAGCAAAAGGTTCAAGCAGCTTTATGACTTATGTTAACAAAAATGGTAAGCTTCAGGATCCAATTACCATAAGCAATAAGAAATATAAAGCTTCAGAGTATCTGTACTTAATTTCTAAGGCAGTAAGCAATATCTCCAATGAGAAGATAGAAATTAAAGATAAAACTGTTACAAATTACAGCAATACTAACTGCAAATCAATTAATGGAACTATAAATAAAACAGAATATGTCCAATTGGCAAGCAAAACCTATAAGTTTATTGAAAAAAATAAACGTGCTCCAAATTGGGTTTCATCATCAAAAGGCAAAATACCACGTAATCAATTAATACTTGCTTTAAGCAAATGCTTAGATTACTATAACAAGAATAATAAATTGCCAAGTTCCATTAAATTAAATGATTTGGACTTGAACAAGATTAAGCAAAAGATTGACAGCAGCAAAAAAGCTATAAACAGCACTAAAAAGGCAAACGCTACAAAAACAAATGTTAGTGCTAAAACAACTAAGAGCAGTAACACAACTATTAAAAAGACTAATACAACTGCTAAAAAAACAACAACAAGCACTAAAACCAATACAACTAAAACAAGTTCAACTAAAACAAACACCAAGACAAATAAAACATTAGTTGAGACTACATTAGATTCAATTAAAAGTATTCTAAACAATATTGCAAATAAGTTGAATCCTGTTAAAAACATATTGTCCATTAGCAAAAGCAATGAAAAAAGCATTGCTCTAAATACAAGTAAACTAAATGTTAAGGTAAGTGGCAAAACTAGTGTAAACGTTAAAGTTAGTGCTAAAGACACTAAAACATCCACTAGCACTAAAAAAACTAACACTACAACTACTAAAAAAACTAACACAAGCAGTAGCAAAGCCTCTACAAGCACTAAAAAGACAAACACAAGCACAAGCACTAAAAGCTCTTTGACAGCTAAATATTTAAACACTTCCATATTGAATGACAAGTATCTTGGAGAGTCTCTCAAAAAATACTTGTCTGCCAGCAAGAATTGTCAAGTTTCCAATACACTGATAAAAAGTCTTGCAAAAAAACTAACTTCCACCCTTAAAACAGATTTTAAGAAAGGGGAGAAGATATTCAATTGGGTTCGTGACAATGTGGGATATTCTAAATATAGAAACACTAAAAAAGGTGCTTTGCAAACCTTAAAATCCAAATCAGCTAATTGTGTAGATCAAGCACACCTTGTTGTTGCATTATCTAGAGCAGCAGGACTTCCTGCAAGATATGTCAATGGAAACAACTGCAAATTTACATCAGGTTATGTTTCAGGACATGTCTGGGCACAGGTTCTTGTAGGAAATACTTGGGTTGTAGCAGATACAACAAGCTCTAGAAATAAGTTTGGAGTTGTGAATAACTGGAATGTTAAAAATTACCAATTGGTTGGAAAGTACAGTTCAATCAGTTTTTAATTGCATTCTAAAAAAGAATAATGGTTTTAATCAGCTATCTTTTTAGATACTGGTTAAAATCATTCTATTTTTAATAATAATCATAAAATAAGTCCAATAAATTAAAATACAAAAAACAGTTTAAGAAAATGAAAATATATAAAATAAAGATCAAATTGTTAAAAAATAATTATAAAACCAATAAAAATAAGAAAAATTGAAAAAGCGCCGGGACGGGGATTTGAACCCCGGAGGTCTATTGACCATCGGATTAGCAGTCCGACGCCGTACCAGGCTGGGCCATCCCGACATAACAAATGAAAAAAAGTATTACATAAAATGCAACATTTACTATTATGTTAAAACATATTTATAAACTTTTTCTTTTTATTAAATTAGATTCTGATTCTTTAAAAATATCTTTAGAAAAAAAGAATTATATGAAATAATATTCAAACGGCACATAAAGGAGTGGACAATCTTCATCAAACAAGGTTATCTAAAAAACTAACTCCACCTCGCGGTTCTACAAGCATCAGCTGTAAATGGTAGAGCTGCTCCTTTCCAGGCCTGACACGTTCCCACAATAAAGATAGTTAAGAATTACCCTCCAGTAAGACCCCTATCACCATTGATCCTGCAGGACGAAGCTTCTATATTAGCTTTTTAGGCCTTGATTAAATCCAAAAGCCGCCTCCTAAATTTCGACCACACCAAAGGAGATTTGTGCTTACAGAGGACTCCTAACCCTCCAGTCTAGCCAATATATAATATCTTTTTAATATTATATAAACTTTATTAATAAATTAGAAATTCTTATTAAAAAGACATAATATATTAGAAATAGGCAAAGTATATAGGAAAAACCAAAGAAAAACAGCAGAATAAAACAAAAAATACAAAAATAAAAACAAAAACCTTAAAAATAGAATAAAAGAGATAAGATTACTAAAATAGAACTAAAAAAAAGTAAAAAATAGAAACAGAATAACTATAGCAGCAACTATAATTATTCTTTTAGGATTTTAATTATATCCCCATCAGATATAATTCCAACGAGTTCACCATTATCCACTACAGGCAATTGATTGATAATGCTATCTCCAGGAGCATTGTTAAACATTACATCAATAGCTTCTTTTATAGTGCATTCAGAATTAACTGTTGCAACATCAGTTACCATTACACTTTTTACTTTAGTTCCATATTGATACTTGTCCAATATCAAGTTATGTCCTAAATCAGTAGCAGTTACAATACCTACCATCTTTCCATCATCTAAGACAGGCATTGCACTGATCTTATATCTCATTAACTTTTCAAATGCAAAAACGGTTTCAACATCTGGTTCGATGGTGTAAACGTCTTTTGTCATTAAATCCTTAACTTTAGTCTCATTCAACATCATTCATTCCTCCATATGTATTTGAAATTGTCTCTATTATATAATCCAATGTTGTGATTACATCAATGTTATCTATTAAAGGAACCCCTTCCTTTTTAGCTTGGTCATATAAATAATTGTTTGTTTTTCTAATGGCCTCAAAATTATCCAAATATTTATCTACAGGCCGATTAGTCCAAACTCCACTGCAACGGGAGTAGAACCTATTCTTATGCATTTCCTCATCGCTTAAGGTAAGTGCAAACATAACTACATTGTCCCTTTCCATCAATTCCTCCTTAATGAATCCAGGAACAATATGCACACCTTCAACTATAATGCTTATTCCTTCAGTCAAAGCCCTTTCAATAACCGCTTCAACACCTACGCTTACAGTGTCTACATGGTCCCTAAATCCAATCAGCACATGATCAAATTCTGGAGGAGGTGTAACTCTAAGAGACTTATAAGCGGAAAAGGAAGACTCATGAATTACAGGACTTAAATCCTTAGATACGATTTTACGCATGACTTCACGTATCATATCTGTGCTTATCATGGTTTTAATACCTAATCTGTTGGATATCTCAAAAGCAATTGAAGAGGTACCAACTCCAGACGGACCTCCTAACAATATGATTAAAGGTTCTTTAACCTGACGGATTTTTCGCCATTTTAAATATCTTTCTGCGACTGCAGGATCTTCTTTTTTAAGAAAATCCACTATTATGTCAACCATTTCAGCACTGGTTATATCAGTTATGCCTTTTTTATTTAAATCATCTTCAATTAGTGAGGCTATTTCATAGGCCTTATCAGGACTCAATTCAGCACGAATAAGCGATCTTGATAGAATACCTTTAGAAAAACGTCTAGTATATTCCTTATTGTCAAATATACCATGAACATTAATCATAATCTCACCTCTTAAAATTGATTGAAAAATATTTATTTTTGAAATTGTTTAATAAATATAGTTAAATTATCTAAATTTTAAAATTAAAGCCTTTAAAATCAAAATAAGCTTAAATAAAAAAGATAGATTTTTACAAAGTATATTATTAGTTATTATTAATATATAAAATTAACCTATTATAAAGTTTTATACTTGAATTTCAATAGTTAAAAATTGTACATCAATGATAAAATTTTTACATAAAAAACAAGCCTAATATTGAAAATTAAAATGAAAATAAATTGAAATAATAAAAAGACAAAACAATAAAAGTTGCAAAAATAAAAAAAGAAAATAAAAAATACAAATAATAAGTAAAAAAAAGAAAAAAAGAAATTAAAAGATATAAAACAAAAAAAAGAGTAGAATTAATCACTTACATCATAATCATCGATCATGAAATAATCGAATTCAGGATGCAATTCCTTAATCTCTTTCAATATCTTGCCTTTAACTTCTTCCCTATCTGCATCGAAATCAACGATTATATCAAATGTAATCAATTTCCTATCCTCATAAGGCATAAAACCATGAATTTCAAGAACTTCATCATATTTAGATGCTATATCATATAGGTCATTGCGTATTTCCTTATAATCATCATTTCTAGCATATATTCCAACAGTTAATATAATTGAAAATTCATCATATATCTTATATATCACTTTAGTTGTTAACTTATGAATCTCTAAGGCAGTCAATCCGTCATCCACTTCAATGTGAACAGACCCTTCCATATTTTCAGGCCCATAATTGTGCAAGCTTAAGTCATATGCTCCATAAACCTCTGGAAACTCACATATAGATGATTTTATCTTTCTGCTTAACTCAGAATCTACCCTTGAGCCTAACATACTGTCAATTGTTTCCCTTAGCATATCTATACTTGCCTTTATAATTACAATGGAAATGATTACTCCTAATATTCCTTCAAGGGAAATATGGAAGAATATTGAAATTATAGCTGCAATAAGAGTTGATAATGATAGGATTGCATCGAAAAATGCATCGCTTCCTGATGCAACGAGAGCTTGGGAATTGATCTCCTCACCTACATTCTTAACATAACGGCCTAAAAGGAACTTTACAGCAACAGCAACAGCCACAATTATTAAGGAAACTGTAGTGTAACTTGTAACATCCGGATGAAAGATTTTTGGCCAAGATTCCATAAGTGCAGTTATACCTGCCCAAAGAACGATAGCTGCAATAATGACAGATGAGAAATATTCTATACGCCCATAACCATATGGATGTTCCTTATCAGGAGATTTTCCTGCAAGTTTAGTTCCTATAATTGTAATGATAGATGACAATGCATCAGTTAAGTTATTAACTGCGTCTAAGGTAATTGCAATGGAATTTACAAGAATTCCGATGGTTGCCTTAAAGGCAACAAGTATTAAATTAACAA
>CAMODR010000096.1 GCA_946611495.1 uncultured Methanobrevibacter sp.
GAATGATTAGACACTGTAATGTCTAAAACCAAATCACATAAAGGATTGACAATCAAATCTTCATTGTCATAGTTATTATCCTTATCAAGCTCAAAAGTGCTTGTATTGACAATTGATTCAACATTGATTGTTTCATCGGAAATATTTGCTTGAGTAGTAATTGTTAATGTAGCATTTTCATTATTATCTAAATCACCAATAATCCATTCATAAGTGTCTGGATTGAAATCATCATCTGAAACGTTTAAAACAATTAAACCTAATGACTCTAAATCGCTTAAGTCAACAATTACATCATGAGCATCGTCTGGACCGTCATTTGTCACTGTTATTGTCCAGGTCACATTATCTTCCTTATTTATAGGACTTTGGGAAACGTCAATGTCAATGATCAAATCACATAAAGGATTAACCGCTAATGAGTCTTCATCTATGTTATTTTCCTTATTAGGTTCATAGGTACTTGTATCTACAATTCCATTAAGGAAAATCTCTTCATCAGAGGTATTTACTCTTGTAGAAATCACCAATTCACGTGAATCACCATTATCCAAATCACCGATAAGCCATTCATTGGAAGCCACATTGTAATTTCTATCTGAACTATTTATAAGATCTAAACCAATTTCCTCTAAATCACTGATTAGCACATTCACATCTTTTGCCTTATCTGGACCATCATTCTTAACGATTATTGTCCATTGGACTATTTCATCAGTGTTTGCACTCTCATTTGACACGATTACATCAATTTCAAGGTCACAAAGTGGCGCAACATTAACATAATCATTGTCTTTGTTGTTGTTTAGATTATATTCAAATGTTTCAGTTGTTACATTAGCATTAAGGCTTATCTTTTTATTTGAAGCATTTATCAAAGTGGAAACAATAAAGCTGATCTTTTCGCCACTGTTCAATTTGGCAATTTCCAATTTTTGATTTTGGATATCGAAATCACTATTGTTGGAACTTATGTAAATTAAATCATCACTTAATAAATCAGATAATGAAATAGAGACTTTGCTTGCATCATTTGGACCATTGTTTTCGATTTCAATAGTCCAGTCGACTATATCTCCATAGTTTGCTTGATTGGAGGATGCCTCTACATCAATTGCCAAATCACATTCAAGCACTCTTACGGATACATTATCCTTATTATTAGATTCATTTGTGTCTTTTTCATAAGAAGAAACATTTACAGGATAATTGATAAGTCCAGCACTGACTGCTCTGGTGTTAATGGCTAAAGTCTGGTTTTCACCACTTTCAAGCTTTCCTATAGTCCAAATTCCACTTGATGCATTATAAGTTCCTGCTGATGGATTTGAAGAAACGAGTATCAATCCTTTAGGAACAATGGCATTCACCTTAACATCAGTGGCATTATTTGGACCATAGTTAATTACTTTTATGGTAAACTTATTGGTTTTATTATATTCTACAGTATCCTTGCTTGAGACTATATCTACAGCAATATCAACAAGAGGAAGAATCTCAAACTGATTAAGGGCATCTATCTCCTTATAGTAGTCATCCTCTAAGTGCTCTGCATACAGGATATATTTTCCAGGCATTATTGGATTATCCTGAGATAGATTAATGGAAATGTTTCCCAATATTCCTGTATTTAATGTTTTGTTAAATATGACATCTGAAGAACTTATAGAAGATATTCTATTGCTAATGGTATCTTTACTGGATGCTGAATTTTCATTTGATGATATGGCCCTATTGTTCAATAGATTATAATCAGAATCAGAACTGTCTCTAAAGATTATAATGTTGACCAATTGATTGTCTTCACGACTGTCTTGGTATAATAAACTACCGTTCTTACTGTTTTCAGCACCATTAACTGGATGAATTTCATTAGAACTTGTTATTTTTTGACCCTTTGAGGATATATAGCTAACATTATAAAAGTAGATTTGATCCATTGAAGCAGTATTATAGATTGCATTAGCAATATTATTGCCACCTACCAAAGTTAAATCAATTAAAATGTCGCTCCTATTAAAATAACTAAGACTTGGGCTTACAGTAGAATTCAAGACATATGACCAAGCCTGATTTCTATCGAAATCATCATTTGATAGGACCATATTAAGTCCATCTGTATATATTGCAGATCCATTTCTTGCAGTATTGTACCTAAATGATGATGAGTCTATAGTATTGTTATCTCCCTTAATGAACACTGCACCTCCAAGACCACTCAAGATGTCACTTGGATTAGGCATAGCATTATTGTATAGGAATTGGGATGAAATCAATTTAGCATTTGAACCAATTATATAGACTGCCCCACCATTTTTGGTCACATTGTTGTCTGTAAAGTTAGTTAATATCAATGTAGTGTTTGAACCTTCGATAAACAATCCTGCACCGCTCTCACCCTTATTTTTCATGAAATTGCTGTCATAGATATATGTATTTATGCCTTTTATATAGACAGAACCGTTTTTTACATTGTGGTTTGTAAAGTTAGAGCCAAATAAGTTAGCATTAGAACCAACCACATATACTCCAGCACCGAAATCTGCCATATTTCCGTTGAAGCTTGAATTAAGTACAGATACATCTGAACCATTTATCAATAACCCTGCCCCAACATTTTTAGCAGAGTTAGCCTTGAAAGTGGAATTTATGATTAATGCATCATTTCCCACAATGAAAACAGCACCGCCGTCACTTTTACTTGCCTTATTTTCTTCAAATTTAGAATTAGTTACCTTAACGTTGTTTCCTTTAATCTGAATAGCTCCACCCATTGGAGCAGAGTTATTTATAAAAATACAGTCAGTTATGTTTACGCTAATGTCATTTGCATCAAATCCAGTGCTTATAGCACCACCATATTCACCAGCCCTATTATTGATGAATGTACAGTTTATGATTTCACCATCGCTGTGGAGGGTGGTTGCTCCTCCAACCTTATTACAATAATTGTTAATAAAGATAGAATCATATACCTTAATTCCTGGACGGAAGCATAAAGCACCTGCATGAGTGCCTTCTGAATTTGAAATCACTGTATTGTTAATGAAACTACAGTTTATGACATATCCTTCGTTTATGCTGCCGACTGACTCACCAATCTGCAAGGCTGCACCATGGCCTTGAAGCTCTTCATCATTTGAAACAGTATTGTTTATGAAATTACAGTCCTTTACTGTCGCTTTTTGGGAACAGATCATGACTGTACTTGCAGAACGTGCATTTCCATTAGTGAAATTACTATTTTGCAATAAAAAGTTTTCACTGCCAACACCAGTACGCAAATGTTGATAATTGTCTTCAAAGCTACAATTAACTATGGAAGAGTTATTTCCAAAAAAGTAAACTGTTCTGTTTATCCCATTGATAAATCTGCAGTTTATGAAATGAACATTATTGGAGCGTATATTGAATATGGCAGACATTTGTCTCCCATCAAAAGTTGCCATATTGGAACCTCCGTTGATTGTAATCGCCTTATTTATGGTGATTGGAGTTCCTGAACCAATATATGTCTTTCCATCTAAGTTGATTGTAGATTTTTCCCTTGCGTTATTGATTAAAGTCTCTAAATCACTGAATGTACTTGTTCCAGCATTTAATGTGCTGGATTTTAAGGAATTTTTCTGATTCTCTTTAGATGAATCAGAACTTAAATCACTTGAATTAATAGAACTAAGACTAGATTTAAGAGAATACTCATCTGAGTCAATAGAATTTAGATTTGAATCTAAATTAGACAACTCATTCATAGATCCTACACAATCCTTATCTTCACTAAAAATTCCTAAGTTATTCATAGCATCATTTAAATTTGTTTTAGAAGATTCAGACTGTGAAATAGATGCAGTCTGATTTAAATCACTTGCAGAATCATCTGTAAGATTATTTTCTAAATCCACTGCACTTACAGTTGAAAATGTTAATAAAACACAGCAAATAAAACAAATTAAATAAATTAATTTAAATTTCACTGTATAACACCTCACATATTTGAAGAAAAACTCATAGAAATTATTAAAAATCATGAAAAATCTTAAATATTGATTCAAAGTCGTAAATATTTTGAAAAGTATTTGATTAAACTATGAAATCTTTAAAAATATTATTTTAGTTAAAAAATTAAGATAATTCTAATTAAAAATTGAAAAAAATTTTTAACTAAAACTTTATTTCCATTGAGTTTTGCCTTCAAATATATGTTGTCACTTCTCATTAATAAAATAAACGGTTTTTATTGCTTTAATTTTGATTTAACAATAATAAAATTATTTAATATTAAAATAATTTATCAAAATAATATTTATTTAGTATTTTAAAATCAATTTAATAGTTTCATACAATTTTAATAAGTTTAAATCAATTTATCATTTCAAAATAAATTTGATATTTTGATATGTTTTTTTCTAAGTGAAATCAAATTCATACATTAAAAACAATATTGACTTAGAATAAAAAGAAGAAATTTTAAAAATAAATAGTGAATAAGAAAATAAAAAAAGTAAAAAAATAGAAAAATATTGAAAAAACTATAAAATAGAATAAAGATTTAAAAAAAGTAAAAAAAGAAAAATATTAGAAAATCTAATAAGGAGAACCATTATCCTTAATGTTATCTCTTATGGACTTATGCTGCTCTCTTGAGAGGCCTTCCTCTTGAGTCTCATTTCTAAGGTCTTCAATAATTTCATAAGTTGGAGTCAAAACAGGACAGTTTTCTGTACATATGCCACATAAGGTACACATATATAAACCAGAATCAACACTTACTTTGTTATCTTTAAGATATCTGCTTAAAGCGACTCCACGACCACCTAGATAACTGGAATAGCCATACTCATTACCAACTATATTATAAACTGGACAGCTAACAACACAATTTCCACATCCGATGCACCATAGGCATTCATCAATGGCCTTGGATCTTCCATTGTCAAGAAGAATGACAGCAACCTTCTCAGCACCATACATATTCTTTAAAAGCTTCTTTTCAATATCGGCAGTCTTAGAAGGGCCAGAAACAATATTCATATATGAAGTCAATGGTTTTCCTGTAGCATAAGCGGTTTCAAGCTTTGCAATTGATACTGAATCCTCAATAAATGGAACCAATTTATCTATTCCTGCAACGATTATATGAAGTTTCTTAGACTGGACAAAGCTAATGTTTCCCTCATTATGAACCATCAAAATAGCGCCATCTTCTGCAGCGATTGAATTTGAACCGCTTATTCCAATATAAGACTTATGCATCAGTTTCAAAACATCTTCCCTTACAGCTTCCATAATAGGTTTAGGAACAGCCTCCAAATCCAAGTTCATGGATTCGTTTACAATATCTGCAATATCTGATACAGTAAGATGTGAAGCAGGACCAGTAGGATGTACAGGATCATTATCTTCTTTTTTCAATTGTAAAATACGGTCACCTAAGTCTGTTTCAATAACATTGATTTTATTTTCTTCCATTAAATTGAGGAAATTTATTTCCCTTAAGGTATTTGATTTAGATTTAGAAATGTAAACGTTATCTTTATCTATCTTTTCATTTGACTCAATTTCATCATTAATTAAATCCATAATGATGCCTCTAGCCTCTTCATCATCGCCAGCCAAGAAACAATCAATATCATTTTCCTTAAAGGTTTTTTGAACTGTATCTAAAAGTTCCTTATTGTTCTTGATAGCATCTTTTCTAATATCTATGACTCTCTTTTGAAGAGCTTGTATTTTAGGAGATTTTGAAAGAGGTTCTATCTTATCTTTAAGATTGGAAAAGATTTTTCTCATTGATTCTATTTCTTCTTC
>CAMODR010000097.1 GCA_946611495.1 uncultured Methanobrevibacter sp.
ATAATATAATTATGATACCAAAAACTCATCCACGTTATGAATCATTATTATTAAGAGATAAAGTCAAAAACGCTTTTAAAGAAGGTTATTTAGCAGATTCTGGCATGATTGCTCATGGCAGAGGAGAAACATTTGACTATCTGATAGGTGAGAGAACTACAGACACTGCTAAAAAGGCATGTGAAGCTGCAGTTGCAACTATTCTTCTTGCAGAAAATCCTGTTCTATCAGTCAATGGAAACACTACCGCATTGGCTATAGATGAAATCATTGAGCTTGCTCGAGCAACTGATTCAAAGATAGAGATTAATCTTTTCTATAGAACTCCAGAGCGTGTTGAAATTATTGAAAGAATGTTTAAGGAAAGAGGCTGGGAAAATATTTTAGGAGGTAATGATGAAGAGTTAGAATATATAAACAACCTTAACAGCCCTAGAGCTACAGCAAGTAAGGAAGGAAGCTATACTGCTGATGTTATGTTAGTGCCTCTTGAAGATGGAGATAGGGCAGAGGTTTTAGTTGAAAACGGCAAAAAGATAATTGCAATTGACTTAAACCCAGTTTCCAGAACTGCTAAAATGTCTACAATAACAATCGTTGACAATATTGTAAGGGCAGTTCCATTAATGACTAAGATAGCTCTTGAATTTAAGGAAAATGGAAAGGATAAGGATAAGGAATTTTTAGAAAATATAGTTAACAGTTTCTCAAATGAGAAAAATCTTAAGGATTCTTTAGCAGAGATTAAATTGAAATGACCATTATTTCCTATTTTAATTTTTTTTTAAGGAATTTATTTTGCATCTTTTTTATCTTTACTGAATAGATAACTTAAAAAAATAGGTTAAGTTTAATAATAAATAAAAATATAAATATATTTTCTAATAGTTAATTTAAAACTTAATTTAAAAATTCAAAAATAAAAAAAGGGATACTATGAAAGTAATAGGTGTTACTGGATTACCAGGTTCTGGAAAAAGTCTTCTTTTTGATATGGCTAAGGAAAGAGGAGCTGTTGTAGTTAGTATGGGTGACATTATCCGTGAAAAAGCTGCAGAAAGAGGAGAGAATAGTGGCACTACTGCCAGAAAATTAAGAGAAGAACATGGCCAGTATATTGTAGCCAAATTAACTATAGAAAAGATAAAGGGATTTTTAGAAGTTCAAGATGATGTAAAAACAATTCTTATTGACGGTATTAGAAGTCCTTATGAAATAGAAATGTTTGACGTGAATTTTGATGAATTTACATCTGTTTCTCTTTACGCAAGCCCTAAAACAAGATTTAAAAGAGTCACTCTTAGAAATAGAAAAGATGATTCCAGTGTTTATGAAGACTTTAAGGAAAGAGATCAAAGAGAATTAGACTTAGGCATTGGAGAAGTTATAGCAACCGCTGATTATCTTATTAAAAATGATGACTCATTTGAAGAATATGAAGAACAGGTCGTTAAATTCTTAGATAAGGAAATGGCTTAGTTATTTCCTGTATTATTTTTTACTTTTTTTTAATTATTATTTTAATTCTCATTTTCAACTTTTTTTATTTATCCTTTTTTAGTATTTTCAACTTTTTGAATTATATTTATTCTTTTTAACTATTTTTTAACTAATTCTCTTCATTATGGAAATAATTATATACGTTTAAAGCCACTTTTTTATTCATTCCATCAACTTCACATAGTTCATCTACAGTGGCATTCTTGATTCCATTCAAGTCATTGAAGTGTTTCAATAGTTCTATCTTTCTTTTCTTACCGACTCCTTGGATTTCATCAAGAGGAGATTCCTCTATCTTTTTGGACCGTAGCTTTCTGTGATAAGTGACAGCAAATCTGTGAGACTCATCCCTAACCTGCTGCAATAGGTGAAGAGCTTCATTATCTTGAGGAATTATGATTGGAAAACTACTGTTTGGAATATAGATTTCTTCAAATTCCTTTGCAAGGCCTATTATTGGTATATGTGTAAGATTATATTCTTTCAATACATCAACAGCCATTCCCAATTGGCCTTTACCTCCGTCTATGACTATAAGGTTAGGTTCATCACCTAATTTTAAAGGTTCAATCTTCTCTGTTTCAGCCTCATTATGATTCATATGATTCTCATTGATTCTGACTTTATCGTAATGCTCCTTAAGTGGCTTTAGTCTTCGCTCAAGCAATTCTTTCATCATGGCAAAGTCGTTAGGTCCTGGAGTGTTCATTCTAAACTTTTTATATTGCTTCTTATTTGGCTTACCGTCTAGGAATGAAACCTTGGAACCTACTGCAAGCTTTCCTGAAATGTTTGATATGTCATAGCCCTCTATGACTCTTGGAAGCTTTTCAAGCTTAAGGTATTTCTTAAGCTCTATCATTGAGTTTTCCATCTTTTGCTTTTGATTCTTAATTATATCTGCATTTTTGCTTGCCATACGAACAAGTCTAAGCTTATTTCCCTTTTGTGGAACTTTTACAAAGACCTTATTGCCTCTTAGGTCAGTTAGCCATTCCTCTATAAGGTCTTGGTCAGGTATATCTTCCTCAATCAATATCTCTTTAGGGATATGCCTATTGATTCCGTAAAATTGCTTAATGAATGCTGAGATGACCTCATCTGAGGTTGTATGCTTGGATCCGTTCATCAGGAAGTCGTCTTTTCCAACAATTTTACCATTTCTAATGTTCATTACAACAACAACAGCATTTTGCCTAGTGTATGAAATTGCAATTATGTCTTGGTCAAGGTCGTTTTTAAACTCTACCAATTGCTTTGTCATGACCTCATCAATGGAATTGATTTGGTCTCTGATAACTGCTGCCTTTTCAAATTCCTGCTTTGATGCAGCTTCCTTCATTTCAATTTTAAGGTCTTTGATGATCTTATTATATTTTCCTTGGAAAAAGAGATCAATCTTATTCATATGGTCCCTATATTCCTCTTTAGATATTTGGCCATTACAAGGTGCATAACACAAATCGATTTGGCTATTTAGACAAGGACCATCCATTCTTTTGCATGTTCTAATTCTAAAGAGCTGCTTTAAGAACTTGACAGTTTGGCGTACAGCAGTAACATCGGTAAACGGACCATAATATGTTCCTGTTTTAGAGATGTTTCTTGTAATCACAAGACGTGGAAAATCCTCATCTGTCAATTTAACATAAGGATATCTTTTATCGTCCTTAAGGCTAATGTTATATCGAGGCTTATGCTTTTTGATTAGGTTTGCCTCTAAAATAAGGGCTTCCTTTTCTGTATTTGTTACAATATACTCAAGGCTATTAAAATGACTCATAAGAACTTGGGTTTTAGGCCTGTCAAGGTTCTTTTGAAAATAAGACTTTACCCTATTCCTAAGGGATTTTGATTTGCCCACATAGATGATTTCCTCATTCTTGTCCTTCATAATGTATATTCCAGGCTTTTTAGGCAATTCATCTGGTGAGTTAACTTTAGTTGACATTTTAATACCTTCATTAATTGTAAAATCATATAAATTATATAAAAATCATATAAAAATCATTAAAAATTATATATAAATCATTAAAAATTTTATATAAATCATTAAAAATCATATAAAAATCATAAATATAATTCTAAAATCAATTTTGTTCCTTTATTTTAAAAGGGAATAATCTTATTTAAATTTATTTATCTTATTTAATTTGTATAATTTAATATTTTTATATTTTTTTAAAATTAGTCAAGGCATTAATACTAATGAAGATAAATATTTTTGAATATTTTATAAGTTTTTATATTTGACTTTATCCCTTGAATAAAAATTATAAGATTTATTTTATAATTTTAACATCTTATCATAAATTAATTGCAAATTAAACTAATTTTTAGTTCTGATTCAAGTTAAATTTAATTTTATTTTATTTTTTATCAAACATTTTGGATATATTTATATATAATATCCAAGAAAAATTAAAGTAGAATAATTTGAATGGAGGTGAAAAATGAATAATGTTCGATTGTCCTCCATCCTTGCTTTATTATTAATATTATTCTTGTCTTTGGCAGTAGTTAGTGCAAATGATGACTTATCTATAAATAATGTCACTGACACCCAAGATAGTTTAATTGATAATTCTAATGGCATTTCGGATTATTTCTCAAATGATAATAATATCAGTTTAAACAATGATAATCAGATGGAAAGCGCTGTAATTTCAAATGATGATGGAAAAACTTCCGAGGAGTTTGATGATTCATTTGATTCTATAAATTCTGATGATGCTCAATCTTTAGAAGAATCTAATGATGATAGCTCTAAAAATCAAAATAAAGATCAATCTAAAGCTAAATTGAGTGACAGTTCAGTCATAATAATTACAGACGCTTCATATTCTAAATATTTTGATTCAAGAACTGGTACCATTAAGGAAGGAACCATAAAAGAAGGCGACACATTAAAAATAGGAAATGTTTCAAACAAACTATTTATAATAGACAGGCCATTGATAATTCTTCCAGTCTCTTCTGAAGATATAATGTCTGACTGTCTGATACGCCTTATAGAAGGAAGTTCCTATACGACATTAAGCAATCTGAGGATTGTAAACAAGAATGAGAAGGTAAAATCCTATTACTTGTGCGGAATTCATATATATAATTCCTATTACAACACAATTGTTAATTTGACAATAAATAACACTCAAATGAGATGTTATGGTATTTTAATGTCAAATGCAAGCCATAATAAGATTATCAATAATACAATTATCACAGGCCAAGCTACTGCAATACCAATGACAGGCTCTTCATACAACCTTTTTGAGGGAAATTACTTAGAAACATATAATGCAAACATGTTATATTATTCCATGTATGGAAATGGTGATTTCTATCCTCGAGAAGACTTGGAGAAGTGTCATGATAATATTATAGCAAACAATTATTTCACTAGTCGAAACGGTACTTATGATTCCTACTGTTACGCTTTATGCCTAATGGCTGAAGCGGGAGGATCCAATACCCTTGTAGCAAACAATACATTCAACAATACATTCCGTCCATTGGTTATATCCACTCCAGATACATTGGTCATAAACAATACAATAGTCAATGTAGGTGGTGAAGCAGGTATTTTTGTGGAAGGGAATAATGTAAGTCTCATATCAAACAATATCTCTACAGTTAAGGTAGAAGGCTATCAGTGGAATAAGAATGGTGATGTTGTTGCCATAAAGACTTCAGGTTTCAATACAAAGATAATCAACAATACAATAAGCACTGTCCAAACAAATGGCATCCAATCAAATGGAGATAATAGCGTTATTGTGGGAAACATTATCAATACCGAATCCTCTTCATGTATAAATCTAACCAGATCAAACGCTTTGGTTGAAAACAATACATTAAAGGGTGTGAATTCAACCCCAATTAAGATTTACACATCAAAATTGGTTGAAAACACTACAATAAGAAACAATAATATCACATCAGACCTATCTGCAATAGTATTGCAGGGTAAAGTCAATTACACACTGGTCTGTGATAATGTAATTGAAGTTGTGGATGCTGATAACGCTATAGTGGTGGCTAAGTACACAAATAGAAATCCAATCCTTCCAGAGCATTATGCAATATTCAATAATCTCATTAATGGAAAGATTGTTAATTTGACTGACATATCTGAAATAGAGCGCAATGACACTGTAAATGATACAAATGTCACAGATTCCAATGTAACAGACATTAATGGTACAAATGCAAGTGATATTAATGGCACTGGCATAAATGGCACTAATGGTACTG
>CAMODR010000098.1 GCA_946611495.1 uncultured Methanobrevibacter sp.
TTTATTCTTCAAGAATTTTAGTTTTTGGGTTTTATTCTTCAAGAATTTTAGTCATGGAACCTGCCACAAGGCCTGCAAAGGTATTAGATAATATAGGGCCTAAACCATATAAGATTCCTGGTTTATGCTTAGAATATCTTCTAAAGTTTAAAACTCCTTTTGTTCCTGCTATTTGATTAGCTATTGCTACACCAATAATCTCATCAGGATAGAAATGAACTAATTTTTCATTTAGATTAATTTCACGAACTCTTTCTTTTCTAAAGTCATCTTCTAATCTTATTGATGCCATGATAAGAGCATTTATATTTTTATCACTTACAGATTTTAAGAGTTGCTCTTCAAGTTTTTTCTTAATTTCTTCTGTAGGTTCTATGCCTTCTAAAAGCTCTAATCCCAATTCCACTAAATCTCCAATAAGAATTCCTTCAGCAACAAAGTAATCCAAAATGCCTATATTAAGCTTGATTTTTTCCAATGCATCTTCAGAAGATATGGTGACTGCATCTTCAATCCTTTCTAAAAATTCATCTAAATTAATATCATCGTCTTCATATTCCATATTGGTGATATCTAAGCCTATTTCCATAATATAATCTTGGTCTAATGTTTCTTCTGGAAGATTTGCTCCAATGACTAAGAAATCATTATTATTTAAGATATTGTTGATATGCAAAGGCAAGTGAAGTGATTCAAAGAATTTAGCCTTTTGCTTGGTAGCTGTTTTGTAAAGTTGAATAAGCAGTTTTGGACTTAATGCATGATCAATTAAGATAATTTGTCCAAAGTTTATTTTTGCATTTTGGAATCCTTTCCAGCTATTAACCACTTTTAAGTCTTCTGTGAATTTTTGAACTTCTAAATCATTGGAAATCACTGTAATGACTGTTATATCATCATAAGAATTTATTACAAAGTCTAGTCCATCAAAGCTTTGGCTGATATAGCCACCTTCAATATTTTTATTTTCCTTATACTCTTCAGTAATTTCCATTAGCTCAACATCACTTAAATCTTCATCTTCATATTGCCTATTAAAGCTAATGTAATCCTTTGATAAAACCATGATGTTTTCAATGATATCTATTCCATCGCTTATTTCCAAATCACTGAATGTTAAGTAGTAATCTGGATTGTTTATGTATAGGACATCTTCGTTTTTAATTAATTTTCCGTAGTTCAATTCTTTAACTACTTCTGGAGATTCTTTCCTTTTGTGGTTTTTATTAGCTTTATTTTTTTTAGACAATTGAATTCCTCTTAAAGATTATAAATATATTTTTATAATAAATATTATTTAATTGTAATTATATAGTAAATATAATAAAAAGTTCAAAATTATGAAGAGATTGACAATTTATTCTTAATCATTAAAGGAGACTTATCATGGTTTTTATAATTGACCCTCAAAGTGCAGGAATTTCTGGAAATATGATTATTGGGGCTCTCGTTGATTTAGGAGCTGACAGTGAAAAGGTAAAGTATCTTATGGAAGATGTGGCTTATGATTTTGGTGAAGTTGAAGTTTCAATAGAAAAGGTGAATAAGGCAGGAATCGAAGCTACATTCTGTAATGTGAAGACAATTCATGAAGACCATGAACATAATCACCATATCCATTTTCCAGATTTCATTAAGAAAATAGATGATTTGAAAGATCAGGATATTGAGAATCTCACTGATGAAATGATTGAAATGGCTAAATCTGTTTTTAAGCGTATAGCTGTTTCTGAATCAAGAGTTCATGGCAAATCATTAGAGGAAGTTCATTTTCATGAAGTTGGTGCAGCAGATGCTGTGGCAGATGTTTTTGGTTCTATTTGCGCTTATTTTGATTTGAGGATGGATATCGACAAGGTTGTTGGATTGCCTATTTCAGTTGGCGGAGGAACTGTAAAAACCGCTCATGGTGTGATTCCTGTACCTGCACCTGCAAGTTTGGATATTCTCAAAGGTTTGAATCAGGATGGTTACGAGGATATTACAAAAGGGGAAGCCCAATGCCGTGGAGGGCCTGTGGCAAGTGAATTGGCCACTCCAACTGGTTGTGCTTTATATATGGAATTCTGTGATGAGTACTTGGAATTTGCACCTATGATGTCACCTGATGTGATTGCTTATGGTTGCGGCTCTAAGGAATTTGATTTTCCTAATGTCCTAAGGGTAATTGAAACAAGAGAAACAAATGAAAAGCATAGAGTATGTGTTATAGAAACTAATATTGACCACATGTCTGGTGAAGAATTAGGTTACTTGTTTGATTTGATATTGGCTGAAGGGGCTTCAGATGTGTCCATGGTTCCAATAACCATGAAGAAAAACCGTCCTGGCCATTTGATTAAGATTATTTCAAGGCCTATTCTTGTTGATCATTTGGTGAATGTATTGTTTAAGGAGACCGGAACTTTAGGTATTAGAGTTTCTGAAAACACTCATAGAGGAATTGCAGAAAGACAATTTGTGCCTTTAGACATTAATGTTGGAGATAAGGTTTATACTATAAACTTTAAGATAGGCTTAATCGGTGATGAGATAATTTCACATAGGCCTGAATATGAAGACATTCGCAGGATTGCTCTAGAGCAGGATATTCCTTTAACTGAAATTAGGGAAGTTGCAAATACAATGATTCGCGATTTCTTAGAGCATAATGGTGGATAATTTTATCATTATTTCTTTTTTTATTTTTATTTTTTATTAGTCTCTTTTTTTTTATTTCAATAACTATTTGGAAAAATTTATATAATACGAAATTATTATTATTTATTAGTTATTTTTAAAAATTATTTTATTATTTGAAGAATTTTTTTCTGATAATTGAAAATTTATTTTGTTAATTGAAGAAATTTTTTCTGATAATTGAAAATTTATTTTGTTAATTGAAGAATTTTTTTCTGATAATTGAAAATTTATTTTGTTAATTGAAGAAATTTTTTGTGATAATAATTTATTCAAGTTGTGAGAAAAATGAGTAGGAAAATAAACTTTGCATCTATTTCAAGATTTTCAATCATATTGGCTATTGTGCTATTTGTTTTAAATAGATTAAGGTTTCATTCACCAATTTTAAGGTATATCTCTATTGCTATCGCTGTATTTTCTATTATATGCATGATAATTTTCATGATTCAATTTAGAAGAGGCCAAATAGATGTTCCAGTTAAGATTGTAGTTGAAACCAATGTTGATAAGGCATTAGCTGATGGGGTTATTTCACAAGATCAAGCAGAAAACATTCCAAAAAGAGTAGTCATCGATGCAAAGGATATGTTTTTAAATATAGTATTTAATCTTGCAATTGCAAATCACTTTGATTTATTGCCTGTTGATGTTTTAAGGGAATCATTGCCTGAGATTCCTCCATCCAATTTGGTTCATTTGTATGAACAATCTCGAGAAATAAGTGATGATTTAAATGATTATTTCAGATCTCAAAAGTTTTTAAATAAGGCAGATGTGATTACTCGATCTGATGATATAAAAGCTTATTTGAGAGAAACTTATCCTTGGATGGATGATGTTACATTAAAGAATACTTATGATTATTTCTTCTTAGGAATAGGAAATGGATAATTCGGTGAAATCTAATTATTCATTTCTTTTTTTATTTTCCTTTAATTAGTTTTTATGCTTACGAACTATTGTCCAAATTATAATTTATGGAAAATGTATTATAATTAATTTAGAAAGTTAAAAAATAGTTTTTAGAGTTTAAAAGTATTTTAAAAATAGTTTTTTTTTAAAAAAAATAAAAAAGTAAGAATTAGAATTATTCATCTAATCCTTTAATTAACATTAAGTTATCTCCTGCGTTAACAGTGTCTCCTTCTTCTACGAATATTTGTTCAACGATACCATCTTCTTCAGCATAAATATCGTTTTCCATCTTCATAGCTTCAAGAACTGCTACAACAGAACCTTTTTGTACCTTATCACCAGTATTCACTTTGATCTTAAGTACCATACCTTGCATGGATGCAGTAAGTGCTCCTGGGATAGGACCCATATTTCCAGAGTTGTCCTCTTCTATTTGCAAGTAACCAGTTGGCATGATTTTTACATCAAAGACATCTCCATCAACTTCAACAGAGTACTCTGTAGGAATTGCACTTATGTCGCTGTCAGGAACTATTTTGGTTTCAGGGAAAGGTTCTTCTTCAAGTTCGCCTTTAAGGAACTGTTTAGCTACAGGAGGAAGCATTGCAAGAGTAAGAATGTCTTCTTCTTTTTTGAGAATTCCTAATTCTTCAGCTTCTTTCTTGTAGTTTTCGTATTCATCTTCAATTAAGTCTGCAGGTCTACAGTCAATAGGCTCTTCATCACCAATGATTTTCTTTGCAATCTCTTGGTTTACTGGTGCTGGAGCACGACCATAGTATCCTTTCATATAATCTTTAACTTCATTGGATACGATTTTGTATCTTTCACCGTTAATCACATTCATAACAGCTTGAATACCTACTATTTGACTTGTAGGAGTTACAAGAGGTGGGTAACCCATGTCTTCTCTTACACGAGGCATTTCTTCCAATACGTCTTGGTATCTGTCTAAAGCATTTTGCTGTTTTAATTGTGAAATTAAGTTTGAAAGCATTCCTCCAGGAATTTGGTACATTAATACGTCAGTATCGATTCTTTCACTAATCGGATCAATATATCCTTCATATTGCTCTCTGATTCCTTCAAAGTATTTCTTAATTTGGTTTAATGCTTTTAAATCAAGGCCAGTATCAAATTCAGTGCCTTGTAAGGATGCTACAATACTTTCTGTTGGAGGTTGGGAAGTACCCCAAGCTAATGGAGATATTGCAGTATCTAAAATATCTACACCTGCTTGACAAGCAGCATAGTAACTGATTGGAGTAATACCACTTGTACAATGAGAATGTAAGTTAACGAGTAAATCAGTTTCTTCTTTTAATCTTGTAACCAATTCGAAAACAACAGAAGGTGTAATTAAACCAGCCATATCCTTAATTGCAATAGAATCACATTCTAAAGCTTCAAGTTCTTTAGCGAATTCTACAAACTTGTCAACTGTATGAACAGGGCTAATGGTATAACTGATAGTACCTTGAACATGAGCTCCTTGCGCTTTAGCTACTTTAATGGATTGCTGCATGTTCCTGATGTCGTTCATAGCATCGAATATTCTGAAAACATCAATACCGTTTTCGTATGATTTTTCAACAAATTTGGTTACAATATCATCAGCATAATGTTTGTATCCTAAGAGGTTTTGACCTCTAAGTAACATTTGTAAAGGAGTTTCAGTAAAGTTTTCTTTTAATGCTCTAAGTCTTTCCCAAGGATCTTCATTTAAAAATCTTATGCATGTGTCAAAGGTTGCTCCACCCCATGCTTCAATAGCATGATATCCAATTTTATCCATTTCTTCAGCAATAGGAACCATGTCTCTGGTTCTCATTCTGGTTGCTAAAAGGGATTGGTGAGCATCTCTGAATGCAGTTTCTGTAATTTTTACTTTCATCTTTACACCTCACTTTCCTTCTAATTAGATAATTGAATAAATATAAAGGATTTATATTACTTTTAAAATGTATGTTCGATAATTATAGAACTAATGCAATATAAAAAATTTTTACATTATATTAATATATTATGTTTAAACTACTAATAATACTTAACGATTTATAATGGAAGCATTCTTAACGAAGTTTAGTAAAAAAAGTTTATTGGGTTAATGAAAAATAGTTTAGTTTTATTTTAGAAAAGAATAGTTTAGTTTT
>CAMODR010000099.1 GCA_946611495.1 uncultured Methanobrevibacter sp.
TCAGATCCATCTTCATAATAATTAGGAACTTTTCTATCTATTTCAAAGCCAAATTTCTTATAGAAATTAACAGCAACTGTATTATGAGCCTTAACTTCCAGAGTAATCTTAGGGACTCCCATATTCCTAAAAATAGTTACAGCCATCATAAGCAATCTGGTAGCTATATGTTGGCCACGATACTTTCTGTCAATAGCTAAAGCTATAATATGGCCTAAATTCTCTTCCTTCATCCAAAATATGATATACCCTACAACATCACCATCTTCAGTCGCTACAAGAAATCCTGCACCAATATCATATAATTGCTGAAGAATAGCCACTTCATAAGGATTAGAGAAAGATTCTACCTCAATTTGATAAACCCTAGCTAAATCAGAGGGGTTAAATTCACGAATAAGCATATGACTACCTAATTATTTTTAAAAATAAATTTAATTTAATATTAATCAAGCATTATTAAAATTCTCAATATAAAAAGTTTTAAAATACTGATTAAATATAGTTTTATATAGTTTTATATAGTTAATATTGAATGATATATTATATAAACTTATTTTAGAATAGAAACATATATTTAATAAATTAAAAACTAGCATAAAATAAAAATTATAAAATTAATTAAAAATCAAAATTAAGGAACCAGTAAAATGTGGAATGACTTAGAAGAATACATCAGCAAACTATGCCAGGAAAACAGTGCTAAGACCCATAAGAAAACAAAACTCGTAGAAATTGGAGTGGGCAAATTCCAAACCATATCAAATCATCTAAAAGAAAACGAGAATATTGAACTTATAATGACTGACATTGATCCGGCTAATGAAGATGTGATAAAGGACGACGTGTTTAATCCGAATATGGAAATATATGAAAATACAGACATAATCCTTTCAATCAGGCCACCTGCTGAAATGCAAGATGCAATTATGAAAATAAGAGACAAGTTAGACTGTACCTTAATTATAAAGCCTCTTTTTAATGAAGATTTAAGCATTAAAACAAGCAAATTAAAATTAAAAAACTATAATCGAGCATCATTCTACATTTATCTAAAAGAATAATCAAAAAACTCACAAATAAAAAAAAATAAGAATAAAGCAAATAATTAAAAATTTACTATTATAATAATAATTAAATAAATATTTATATAATTAAATTAAAAATATTAATACTTAACCCATACATTAACAAGTAGATTTATAAGAATTATCTGTTTTTAAATTCCAATAGGAGACATAAATTGAAAGAAAAGATATTAAAAACCTATAATACAAGATTAGAAGGTTTAACAAAGGCTGAAGTTAATCAAAGACTAAACAAATATGGGCCTAACAAAATTGAAGAGCAGGAACGTGAAAGTCTATTAAAACTCTTCGTATCCCAATTTTTTGATGCATTAATAGCCCTTCTTCTTGTTGCAGCAGCCATAAGTTGGCTAATAGGAAACCATCTTGATGCAATTGTAATCTTGATTGTAGTTTTCATCAACTCAATAATCGGATTCGTACAGGAATATCGTGCTGAGAATGCTATGGAAGAATTAAAGAGCCTTGTTAGTACAGAAGCCCATGTAACAAGAGATGGACAAACTAAAATCATTCCTGCAGAAGAGTTGACTATTGGAGACATTGTAGTAATTGAAGAAGGAAATAAGGTTCCTGCAGATTTAATGCTGATTGAAACATACGACCTTACAATTGATGAGTCTATGCTCACTGGAGAATCAGAATTTGTCCGAAAGAACACTGACTACTCAAATATAGAGAATTTTGAAGAGAAGCTCAACAATATAGACCCCCATTCAAAAGATGAACAGTTAAGGGAAAAGATAGCTTCCATGAATTCCAATGTTCTCTCTGGAAGAGGAATAGGTGTTGTAATTGCAATTGGAATGGAAACAGCAATTGGAAAAATTGCAAGCATGATTCAGGAAGATGAAGAGGAAACTCCACTGGCTAAAAAGGTAGACTCAATCGGAAAGAAAATAGGAGCATTATCAATTGCCGTCTGTATTGGAGTGTTCTTTATTGACTTTTTCCAAGATTTAGACATAATTGAAGGATTCATGACAGCAGTTTCCCTTGCAGTAGCTGCAATTCCTGAAGGATTGCCTGCAGTCTTAACATTAACCTTAGCCATAGGAATGCAAAAGATGGCTAAGTCCAATGCGATAGTTAAAAGATTGTCTTCTGTTGAAACTTTAGGCTCATGTACATTCATATGTACTGATAAAACAGGAACATTGACTGAAAACCAAATGAGCGTAAGGGAAGGATTTCTCTTAGATAAGGACAAGTCAATACTAATTTCTGGTTTATGTAACAATGCAAAATATGAAAGCAGTGAAAATGAAGACACAGAAACTAAATTAATCGGAAATCCTACTGATAAAGCGGTTTATAACTTTGCTAAGGATGTTGGATTCGATAAATTAGACCCTACTCATTCATACAAGCGCATTGATGAGATTCCTTTAGACAGCAATAGAAAAAGAATGAGTGTCATATATAAAAAAGAAGAAGAAAACACAGAAGAATATTATATATTCACTAAAGGAGCTCCAGAATTAATCTTAAACTTATCCAATAATATAGAAGAAAACAATGAACTTAAGGAAATCACTTCAGAATATAGTGAAAAGATTAATCATAAGATTAATGAGATGACCAATAAGTCATTAAGGGTCATTGGTCTTGCATACAAGAAATTGGATAGAGAAACTTATGAAAAAATCAAGGATGAGGAAGCAATAGAAGAAAACCATCACCTAAAGGAAGAGTTGGAAAAAGACTTGATTTTTACAGGACTTGTTGGAATAATGGATCCTCCAAGGGCAGAAGCAATAGATGCAGTAGCAGACTGTCAAAAAGCAGGAATTCAAGTGGTTATGATTACTGGAGACCATAAGGACACTGCTACAGCAATTGCAAAGGAAATTGGAATTCTATCAAAAGAGGAGTCTAAGGACCTAAAGAATCATGTCTTGACTGGAGAAGAGCTGGACCAATTAAGCGATGAGGAGTATAAGAATATCGTTGAGAGAATAAAGGTTTATGCACGTGTATATCCAGACCAAAAAAGAAGAATCATTGACATATTGCAATCAAAAGGCCATATCGTTTCTATGACTGGAGATGGTGTAAACGATGCCCCTGCACTTAAAAAAGCATCCATTGGAGTTGCAATGGGCAGCGGTACAGATGTTACAAAGGAATCTGCAGATATGATTATTCAAGACGATAACTTTGCAACAATCGTTTCATCAATTAAGGAAGGAAGAACAATATTTGATAACCTTAAAAGATTCCTTAAGTTCCAGCTATCCACAAACATAGGAGCAATATTGACTATAACAATAGGCTCACTCCTACCTATACCTACACCTTTCACTCCGATTCAGCTTTTATGGATCAATATCATTATGGATGGTCCTCCTGCACAATCATTAGGATTAGAAGCTTCAGAAGCAGATATCATGGAAAGGCCTCCTGAAAGAGGAGAACTCTTAGGAAAGAACACATTAATCAAGATTACAATATCTGGAATTGTCATGACCATAGGAACATTGGCATTATTCATTTATGAATTAGGTCTAAATTCACCTTATGGAAAAACTAAGGCAATCACAATGGCATTTACAGTATTTGTCTTATATCAGTTGTTTAATGCATTAAACTATAAATCAAAATCACATGTGTTGAATAAGGCACTAGGAATTTCCCTTATTGGAACTTTCATATTGCAGCTTTTGGTTATCTATGTCCCATTTTTACAAATAATATTCAAGACATGTCCAATAGGGCTATTTGATTGGGTTTTAATATTGATCATTTCTGCAATGATATTAGTCACAGATAAGATAGCAAATAGATTTATCGAATAGTCTAATAATTAAGATATAAAAATATTATTCGAAAAAAGATTAAATTTTAAATAGTATATTAAATAAAACTATTATTAACTAATAAAATTATAATTATAAAAGATTATTAATTTTAATTAAATTCGATTAAGGAGGAAAATTATGGATTTAGTAGGAAGTGTTGTAAGCGGTCTTTCATCAATGGCATTAGTAATGATTGTAGGATTTATCATAGTCATTGCTATGATGACTATTATCGGAAGAAAAGCTTAAATAAAAATTATTCAAAAAATTAATTTTTTTTAATTAATTTTTAATTAAATTAAAACCACCATCAATTCTTTTTTTAAAAACTATATTCACTATCCCATATTCAAAATACTATTTTTTAATTTACATAATTATGATTATTTTATCAGCTGTTTCATTTTTACAAAGATCCGCTGATTATACTCACAAATACGGAAACTTACATCAAACATTAACAACAATTTGATTAACTATTTTATTTGATTAACTATTTTTTTATTCATAAATTCAAAATTTTATATCACAAATTCAGATACCCTCACAATCAAATAAACCCATTTTTACAAATGAAAATATCAAAAATAAATAAAACCTTGTAAACTATAAGGCACATATAGATAACCAAAAAACAAAATTATGATTTAAAAATATATGTTAAAATTATAGAATTTATGATTAATTAAAAGTATGATTAACTTGAATAATATCAATTTAAATAAAGATAATTTTTATTAAATTAATGAAAAAGAAGTTTACAAAAATTTACTATAATATTTAAAAAGTTTAAAGTAAAAATAGAAAAAATCAATGCAAACAGTAAAACCAATAAAAATTTCAAAATTGACAAAAATAGAAATATAATAAAAATTTAAAAAATTGAAAAAATAGCTTGTTAAATAAAATTTAGAAAATTAATAAAAATAGAAAAGTATAAAACGCCGAGACTGGGATTTGAACCCAGGCGGAGATTACCCCACGGGATTTCAAGTCCCGCGCCTTACCAGGCTAGACTATCTCGGCATATATAAAAAGTATAATTCGGGTAATCTTTAAAAAATAAATGAAATGATTTAGATGAACTGAAAAATACATTTTCAGATCAAATATTTCAATATTCACTAAATAATATTAAGTTAAAAAAATAAACTTAATTAGTTTTTAAGTTCGATTTCAATACTAACGTTATCAGGAACGTTAACTTTCATAACTTGTCTCATAGCTCTTTCATCTGCACCGATACCAACTAAACGTTTGTGAATACGGAGCTCCCATTTTTCCCAAGTAGCTTTTCCTTCTCCATCTGGAGATTTTCTAGTAGGAACAACTAACTTTTTAGTAGGTAATGGAATAGGACCAGAAATATCTACACCAGTTCTTTCAGAGATTTTCTTTAATTGGTCACAAACATAGTTAAGTTTTTCAGGATCAGTACCAGTAAGCTTAATTCTTGCTTGATTCATGTTAATAATCCTCCTATTCAGGTATAAAAATAATCTAGTTTTAATCTTTAAAGATCTAAACTAGATTAAAATTACCTAGAATAGAACATACTAAAGATTAAAAACTTATAAAATTATTTAAAACCTAATAACAAACTTTAAGAAAAACTTAAAATGATTTTAAGTCTTTCACCACAAAATACTAAAATTACTATTTAAAAATAGCTTAATGAATAATTTTTAAAAAAAATTATTAAAAAATAATTACACTTAATTTATCAATCAAATAAATTCAATTGAATAAATTAAGCAGTAATGAATTAAGTTAAATCACTAAACTTATTTTTTGTCAGTAACTTTAAGACATAAACCAGCAGCTACGGTTTGACCCATATCTCTGATAGCGAATCTT
>CAMODR010000100.1 GCA_946611495.1 uncultured Methanobrevibacter sp.
TATAAAACAAATAAAAATAGAAAAAAGAAAATTTGAAGAATAATTAAATAATTATTCTAAATTCAAATAAACAATTCTAATATAAAAAAATAATTAAATGGAAAAATAAAATAATGAAAAAGAATTACGATTTCCATTTAGAATGGAATAAGTACATAATTCTTAGCACTACTATATTTATTTACATTCCAATTATTAATGGTTCCCAAACTATTCCTATAGCTTGTAGCGTCTGCAGAATACCAAGTCTGTGAAGAGGTATCATATATTTGAGCCCATACGTGACCTGTAACCAATCCACTTGAGAAGGTACAACCTTGCGCATGTGAATATCTAGCATAAATGCCTACAGATCTGCACATAGCCACTATAAGATTTGCCTTATCACAACAGTTAGCTGATTTAGAACTTAAAGTCTTAGCAGCACCTTTCTTACTGTCTGAATAATAACTGTAAGTTACTTCATCCCTAACGAATTTGAATATTGCATTTGCTTTTGCTTTAACACTGGATAAACCTGATGTTAAAGATTTAGCTTTAGAAATAATTGCTGAATTAAGAGCTGATTTACCACCAGTTTTAAGGTACTTTTCAAATTCAGTAGCATTGAAAGCTTCTTTCCAATTTAAAATCTTAGCATTTTGAGAAAGACTGCTTGAAGAGCTTCCCTTAATGTAACTTGATTTCATTATTAAATAGTTAGGTAAATATTTTTCTTCACCATAGAACTGCAATGCTTTAGCTAAACCAAATGTATAAAGGTTAGCTTCCATTTTACCTAAGTTAGTTGATATGTTAGCCGGAATCTTATTATTCTTATTAACAGAAGATATAAGAGTATTTGCTAAGCTGACATATTTGGCTTTCATCAAATTACCATTAATTGTAGCTCCCTTAGAAGTATAAGTTCCTGTAAGATTTTTGAAATTTACATAACCGCTAGTAGTACCTTTGTTGATTTTCACTACAGCTTGAGCCATCATATAAGCAAGCTCATCTGTAGAATATTTTAATCCATTAATGGTTGCTACATAAGATTTATTTAAGCGATTTGTATAATCGACATGAGCTCTTAAGGTAGTAGCGGCTTTAATGACATTTGCAATGCTAACTATAGAATTGGTCATCTTAACCTTTTTGCTGATTTTAGTTGGAGCGTAATATTTGCTGCCTCCATAACTAACAACCATTGAGTAAGTGCCTGGACCTTTAATGATGGTAAGGCTAGCTTGACCCTTAGAGTTAGTTGTTTTAGTATAAGCTCTTCCGCTAAAGTTCAAGACGACTTTTTTATTGGATAAAACTTTGCCGTTTGAATCCTTTAAAGTCACAACATAAGCGTCTCCAACTGGAAGAGTATCGCGAGAGTTAGAAAGCTTAGTGGAATCCTTAACTCCTTTGATCTTTTTGCTGGATGAAGCAGACTTATAAACGTCATCTCCAGCATAGCTAGTCTTTAAGGTAATGTCCCCAACTCCATAAATAGGGATGCTTACCTGTCCTTTAGAATTAGTTGTTTTTGTATAGCTTTTAGACAAGTACTTTACAACCAATTTCTTTCCGGAAACTGCCTTAGCGGTTACTTTATTCTTTAAAGTAATGGTTAATGAATGACCATATTTAACAGAACTTGCTGAATAAGTGAAGCTTAAGCCACATTTGGTAGGATTAATGGTTTTTGTAATGCTTGAAGCAGACAAAGCCTTAGATCCACCATAGCTTATAGTAACATTAAATGGCTTTTGAATGTTAATGTTAAGCTTAGCCTGACCTTTGGAATCAGTAGTTCTGACATATGAATTTTTCTTTAAAGTAAATTTTACCTTTTGATTAGATAAAAGTGCACCAGTCTTTTTATTTTTTAATGTTACGACTAAAGGAGTTCCTAAAGCAACAGTAGTACTTGAAACTGTTAGGCCGGAATTACTTTTTGACACTTTTAGAGAACCTGAATAACTTGAAGCAGAATAGTTTCCCTTACCTGCAAAGCTTACAACCACTTTCAAGGTTCCTACAGCATTAAGAGTAATCTTAGCTTGACCATTCTTATCTGTGGTTTTAGTGTAAGTCTTTCCAAGTGAAGTGAATTTGAATAAAATCTTTTGACCGCTTAAAGCCTTGGAATTCTTATCCTTTAATGTAACTACCAAGCTTTGACCAGAATAGAAGCTGGTTCCAGAAACCTTAAGGTTGGTGCTTACTTTGGTAGTTTTGGAAGCGCTAGCTTTAGCAGTAGTACTGCTTGCAGATTTTACCTTAGAACTGATTTTGCTTGATTCAGGACTATAAGAGTCATCGTCATCAACATCATCAAGACTATTTGAAACTGAAATGGATTCATTAGATAAAGCATTATCAGACTCTTCAGATACTTGTATACTAGAATCGTCATTATTTGGATTATTTGAAACATCCATTACATCACTTGCAGATACTGCACCTATCACTAAAAACAATAGGCATAATATTGCTAGGATATAAGTTTTTTTAACTAACGAAATTTTTTCACCTCAATACACTAAAAAAATGTAAAATATTTAATTTTTTATCCATTAAATGGACAATATTTTTTTAATGTTAATATATAATTAATTTTTAATAACATATAAATATTTCCCATAAAAATTTTAAAAAATACTTAATTTCATTAGTTTAAATAGCTAAATTCAAATTGAGAATTATTGATTAAAGAAATTAAAATTTATTTTTTTAATAATGAATTGATAAGTTATCAGATTCGATTTAATTAGGTTAAACTCAATGGAAAATAAATAAAATTAAAAAAAGATAATTATAGGATATAATGACTAATAAAGACTTAAAACTAGTTATTTTATTAAAATTTAATAGAATAATAAATGAATAAATAAAATAATAATTAATCTACATTATTTAACTAAAAATAGAACAATGCATAAAGTAAAGAATTTAATTATTTGAACTTTCTTTAAACCTTTTTAAAAAATAGTTAAAATTAAATAAAAATAGCTTATAATTGTTTAAATGCATTTATTATATTAAAAATGAATTAATTTTATTGATTTAAATGAAAAATAAAGAAAAATGAATGATTTTTTAAAAAACTAATAATTTTAATTAAAAATAACTAATTTTTACTAAAAAAATGAATGAAAAAATATAAAAAATAACAAAACAAAAATTCAATAAAAATATCAAATTAGCAAAGCAAAAATACAAAAAATAAGAAAATAAAAATCATGATAAAAATATCAAAATTTTCACAACAAAAAATTAAAAAATAAGAAAATAAAAATCATGATAAAAATATCAAAATTTTCACAACAAAAAATTAAAATTAAATAAAAAAATAACCATTATTATGATTACTTTTCATCTAATAATTGGTTATGATCATATTCTACCCCTTCAGGGCAAGGATGAACTGTTACAGATTGAACCATATCCACTTTTTCAAGTATTCTATCTTGAACTTGATGAGTGATTTTATGGGCTTCCTTAAGGCTCATGTCTTCTGGAAGCTCTATATGTAATGTAACGGTAGCATAAGATCCAAAATAATCCACCTTAATGTCATGGGCATGACAAACGTTAGTAACTGAATTTGCTTCCCTTTCAATTTGGCGAATCAAGTCTTCAGAAGGAATCTTACCCATAATATTGTTTAGATTATCTACAGCTACATCAAATGCAGTCTTTGCAATCATAAAACCAATGAATAAACCAATACAAGGGTCTAAGAAAGGATAGCCATACTGAGAAACCATAATTCCAATGAAAATAGCAATTGATGAGAATATATCTACCCTTTGATGCTTTCCATCAGCAATGATTGCTGGGCTTCTGGCCTTTTCGCCTATTTTTATGATATAATTGCTCATGAAAAGGTTAACCAAAATCCCAATGAAAGCCATGATTATAGCCATATTGCCAGGTACTTCCAATGTTCCTCCAAAGAATAGCCGATCTATCGCTCCTGTAATTACCTCATAAGCCACTAAGGCTAAGAAGATTACAATTACAAGACCTGAAATAGCCTCTGCTCTACCATGACCTAATGGATGCTCCCTATCTGCAGGCTTTCCTGCTATCCTAAATCCAATGTATGCAATTACAGAAGTTGCTATATCTGATATGGTATGAGCCCCTTCAGATACAAGTGCATAACTGCCTGACATTAAACCTACAGTGATGTTTAGAACGGTTAGAAAAACATTTCCAAGGATTGCAACAGTTGAAGCTCTCTTTCCTAATCGGTTTCTTTCTTCTTTATTCATCATATCTCCAATACTATTTGATTTTAAAAAAATACAATTAAACTAAATTATAATTAAATTATTTCTAAATAATAATATATTCTTTAATTAATAAAAATTTTTTATTTTTTATTACTTAAATGAATTTAAAAAAAATAATAATTAAAAATGATTTATATATGCTAATATCTCTTTTAAGGATTTAATAATTAGAAATGATTTAATATGCTAATATTTATCTTAAGGATTAATACTTTAAATCCCTTAAGATGTCCATTGCCTTTTCTATGTTTTCATAGGAATTAGCATAAGACATTCTCACATGATTTTCACCAATAGAACCAAATGGTGAACCTGGAACAGAAATTACTCCTGCATCTGCAGCAGCTTTTACAAATTCCATAGGTCTTTCGATTTTAGGGAAAACATAGAAAGCTCCTTCACAGTCTACAGTCTCATAGCCCATATCATTTAAGCTTGAAACAATCAATTCTCTACGTTTTGAAAACTCCTTAACCATCATTTCAACAGAGTCTTGTGGACCTGTAAGAGCTTCATAAGCAGCCTTTTGAGAGATTGAAGTTGCATTAGCAACACAATACTGGTGAATCTTAAGCAAGTCTTCGCTGACTTCCTCATTTGCAACCATATATCCAACTCTAAGACCAGTCATGGCATAGGTTTTTGAAAATCCGTTAAGTGTTATTACATTATCACAGTATTCAGCAGGAGAATAGTTCTTTCTTCCATAGATAATCTTTTCATAAATCTCATCTGAAATAATATAGAATTCATGGTCTGTTGCAAGATCTGCAATTCCCTTAATGTCTTCCTTATCCATTACTGCCCCTGTAGGGTTTGATGGAGAGTTGATGATTATTGCTTTTGTATTCTTATCCAACTTTTCTTGAACATCATCCACCTTAAGCTTAAAGTCATTTTCCATAGGGGTGTCAACTTCAACAACATTTGCCTCTGCCAATTGAACAACAGCAGAATAAGATAAGAAACTTGGGTTTGGAATCAATACATTGTCACCCTTATTGAATAAAGCCTGTGCACAAGCGTATAATGCCTCACTTGCACCAGCAGTGACTGTAATATTTTCAGGACTTGTTTTGATATTGTTTTCTTTAGCCAATTTATCTACAATAGCTTCCCTAAGTTCTATAAAACCTTTGTTTGGAGTGTAATGGGTAAAACCATCATCAATCGCCTGTTTCATTGCATTTCTAATGTTTTCAGGAACATCGAAGTCAGGCTCTCCAATTCCTAAGTTAATTGCATCAGGATTAGTAACTTCAAACATCTTTCTAATAAGGGACAATTCTATTGATTCAACTCTTTTAGCAGGATCTAACATGATAACACCATAAATAAATTAAAATTATTGA
>CAMODR010000101.1 GCA_946611495.1 uncultured Methanobrevibacter sp.
TTGCAAAATTATTGAGAGCCATGATTTTTACTATAGAATATGATAAGGGCACTCGATTAAGAGTGCGTTGTGGTAAAGAGGCATTTACCAAAGAAGAATCCTATGGCTTAGCTGAAACCTTATTAGAATATGATTTCATTGATGAAGTGAAAGTTTCACACAGAAATGGAAGCATTTTAGTACTATACAATGATCCAAGCAAAAGAATAAAGATTCTTAGAATTTTATCTAAAATTACTCAAGATGATTTATACGAAGCGAAACCAAGTGATGAACTAGCATTAGCAGAATTATCTAATGATTTTGCAATAAAACTTGCAAAACGTGTTTTAAAGAGATATATATTTAAAATTATATTGCCTATTCCTCTAAGAAGAATCCAAATGCTACTTCGTGCAGCAGGATTCATATGGAGAGGATTTGATAGCTTAACCAGTTTTCGTGCAGATGTTGCATTACTTGATGGAACTGCAATACTTGCATCATTGCTTACTAAAAACTACAATTCTGTAGGTTCAATGATGTTCCTATTATCCATCTCTGACATGCTTGAAGACTACACTATGCAAAAGACCAAAAGCACACTCAAAAGCAGTTTGGCATTAAATATTGATAGTGTATGGAAAGTGGATGTAGACGATGACGGATGCGAAATCGAAAGTCAATACCCATTATCTCAACTTGAAAAAGGAGATAAGATAAGAATCAGAACCGGTGCAATCATTCCTGTTGATGGAGTTATTGCAGATGGAGATGCAATGATCAATGAGGCATCCATGACTGGAGAATCATTAGCAGTCCATAAGAATGAAGGTAAAGCTGTCCATGCAGGAACTGTTGTTGAAGAAGGTTCAATAGTCATAGAAGTTCGTTCAGTTAATGATGAAACCAGACTTAATAAGATCATTGACATGATTGAAGACTCAGAAGAGCTAAAGGCAAGCATTCAAAGTAAGGCTGAAAAATTAGCAGACAGCATTGTACCATACAGCTTGCTTGCAACTGCATTTACTTACCTGCTTACAAGAAATGTAACCAAAGCTTTAGCTGTATTGATGGTAGACTTCTCATGTGCAATTAAGCTAACCACACCTATATCTGTTATCTCTGCAATGAAAGAAGCATCTGACAATAGGATGATGGTTAAAGGTGGAAAACACTTAGAGGCTTATGCAAATGCAGACACAATTGTCTTTGATAAGACAGGCACATTAACCAATGCAAGCCCTGTTCTTGAAAAGGTAATTCCTTGCGGCAAATACGAAAGGGATGAGGTCTTAAGAATTGCGGCATGTATTGAAGAGCACTTTGCTCATAGTGTTGCTACTGCTATCGTAAAGCAAGCAGAAAAAGAAGGATTGATACATGAGGAAGACCATAGTGAAGTTGAATACATCGTTGCACATGGTATTTCAACCACTTACGACGGTAAGAAAGCAATCATTGGAAGCAGACATTTCGTAGAGGAAGATGAAGGAATCAGATTTACCAAAAAGCAAGAAAAGATTATTGAAGAGAATATTGAAGAATATTCAGTAATTTACCTTGCAATAGGCAAAAAACTTCAAGGAATTCTTTGTATTGCAGACCCTGTAAGAGAAGAGGCTCATGATGTAATAAGTGAGCTTAAAGAGTTAGGCATTACTAATATAGTTATGCTAACAGGTGACAGTGAAAACGCTGCAAAAAGAATAGCTAGCGATTTGGGAATTACAAGATACAAATCACAAGTGCTTCCTGAAGATAAGGCAAACATCATCCAAGACATTAAGGAAGAAGGTCACCAAGTAATCATGGTTGGTGACGGAATAAACGACTCTCCAGCATTATCTGCTGCAGATGTCTCAGTGGCTATGAGAAACTCATCAGACATTGCAAGGGAAGTTGCAGACATTTCCTTACTTTCCGATGACCTTTATGACTTGGTAACACTTAGAAAGCTATCCACTGGAATGCTTGATAAGATCAATGCAAACTATAGGCATATCGTCATGTTTAATGGATCCTTGATTGTGCTTGGTGTTATGGGAATCATACCTCCTACAACAACTTCATTACTCCATAACTTGTCTACAATGCTATTTGGAGTAAGAAGCACAAAGTCTGTCCTTCCAGAAGCTGATGAAATCAGAGTCATTGAAGCTGAAGCAAATGACACTGCTTTAATTGGCGAAGCTGGAAAATAAAATTTAATAGAACATTGTAAATTTTATAGAGAAATTCTATAAATTTACATTTTTTTATTTTAAAAAAAGACTAATTTTAAAAAAAGATTAATATAAAAAAAACTTAAAAAAAACAACTAAAATAAAAAAAAGACTAATTTTAAAAAAGAATAATATTTAAAAAAGTTTAATATTAAAAAACTTAAAAAAAGATATTAAGAGAATTATTTATAAAAAATATCCACATTGCTCATTTTTTCAATTCTTTTGAAATTGTTGTTTAAATAATAAATAAGTATTTCTAAAGTTTTTTCAACTCCACTCTTTTGACGTTCATATAAATTATTGGAATTTGTCTCAATTAAATTAGCACTTACATCAGAACAAGTGTTAATAACTAAATCATCATCAACAATGCTTATGCCACCATAACCTACACCTGCAGTTGTGCCAATGCCTATATCCGAATTGGATAATTTTTTAGCGGCTTCTGCCATTAATATGGACATTTCCCTATCTCCCTTATCATCATAAACCTTAATTCCTTTTATTAATTTTAAAGGTTCAATAGGATTTTCTATCTTCAAAATGGATTTTACAGCATCTAAAGTAGGAATAAAAAAACCGCAAGTAACACTTAATTCATTTAAATCAAAAATGGAACATTTATCTTCTAAAATTGCATCCTTTAAGCAGTCCTTTTGAACTTTATTAACTAGGCTCCAATAGGATGAAGAAAAGTTATCCTCATAATTTTGGGCAATTGCATGAATCTCACGAGCTAAAATTCCATGTGTAAAACATTCTGCAGTAGCGATAGTAATCATATTAACACCATAAATAAAAGAAATAAAGCAACAGATAATAAATAATAAACTAAAATAATGAACTATAATAATTAACTAAAATAATAAACTAAAACAAAATGATGAAAAAATAAAAAAATAAATAAAGAAAAAATAATATGAATAGATAATCTCAAAAATTATTCTTTATTCTTTTCAATCAGCAATTTTAAGGCTTCTTTAGTAATGATATTTGAAATATCATCTAAAACATAAGGAGTTATTGGAATTGCATCACGAATAAATTTATTAGTGCTTATAACCAAATGATCTTTTAGAATACCTTCTTTTCTCAATTCTTCAACAGCAGGATTAGAATCATCAAATTCAGAAATGTCCTTTACGACAATTTCTTCATCACCAATACCAAAAATTCCTGCAGTTCCTATTGTTTTTGACCCATTTTCATGAGCTTTTTTAATTATCTTTGCTGCAGTAGGGATTGTATTTCCCCCTGCTATTTCAATAACTACTACATCTCCAGTAATTAAATCCAAATTATCGTCAGATATATCTTCAGTAATTGAAACGACTTCTCTAAAATCCTTTGGATGGGTGGATAGTCTTTTTAAAAAATCAGATTTATACTCTCCAACTTTTGCACCTTTCAATAAAAAGATTATGTCAGATTCTGAAATTTTTTGTCCATCAAAGACTGTTATCTTAGAAGGGCCACCTCTATGAACTTGAATAAGATTTATTCCGGTTCTTAACCCTAATCTACCAAAACCAACTAAATCAATACTCCCTTTAGGAATTAAATTATTTTCCATCTCTTGAATCATTTTATCACATTATAATATAAATCAAATACAAATCAAATACAAATAAATTTTAATTAAAGAATAAATAAAAAAGAACTTAATAAGAACTTATATAAAAAAATCAATGAGTAAAACTTTTAAATGAATTTTAAAAACCTAATTGCCTCAAACAAAACTAAAAGTCAGCCGAAATATACTTCCAAGGAACTCCCTTGTCAATCATTTCCACAGGAACATCAATTTTTTCATTATTCTTAAGCAATTCAGTTAATGCAAATAAGCCAGGCACTTCAATAATATGATGAGACACATCGATTAAAGTAACATCTAATTTTTTAGCCAAAATAGCATTTGAATGATTTAAATCGCCAGATAAAAATGCATCTATCGACCTGTCCTTAGCTAATTTGATAAACTCCTTATTGCTTAGGCCATATCCAGAAACAATAGCTATTTTTCTTAAGATCTTATCAAAATTATTATCATTGACTAACCTTACATTCTCAGGACCGAACTTATAGCAAACCAATGCTAAAAATTCATCCAATGTCTTAATGGAAGAGCATATCCTGCCAATGCCAGTTTTCTTATGGAAAATTGAAATTGGCTTTAAGCCTAAATAATAAGCCAAGGAATCATTTGCGCCACCATCAATTATGTCCCAATTAGAATGGATAACATAAGTTGGAGTCTTAGGCATAAATAATGGAGGATGATGTGCAATAACCAAATCCCCCTTTTCAAACATTAAGTCATCTTCAGGCAACAAATCCATTATAACCTTTATTCTTTTGATTTGGGAATTGTCATAATTTTTCCCAAAATAACCAATTTTATCCCCTTTCAATGCATATTTACGAGGCACTATCTCATCTAAAATATTAAAAATATCATTTGCATACATATTAGCACCATTCTAATATTTCTGAATAAATCCTATCAATAAAATCTCCAATAATGTCATCACAGCTAAAAATGGAAATTGTTGAAACCTTAATAACTGGAGAGTTAATTAATCTTAAAAACTTATTTATATCCTTTTCCTTAAAAATGATTTCCTCATAGAATGTCATTTCAGAAGAACAATAAAGAACCCCTTCCTTAGACAATATCTCATTCATTGATTGCCTTAAAATATCTATAGAAAAGGTCATTGTTCCAGAAGTTTTCGTATTTAAACCCATTGTCTTTAAAATAAACTTATATTCTGCATTAACGAGACCTGCTCGAGTGTGAATATTATTCTTATTTCTTAAAAGAGAGTCATTATCTTCAGCTATTGGATCCTCAATCAAAAAGACCTTTGAATTGATTGATTCTGATTGGGATTCGTTTATGCCACCTAAGCCTGTAGTGTCAATAACTACATCAGAATGTTTTATCAAATCCAAATCTTTGGAGAATTTAATATTAGATTTGAGTTTACTTAAGTCACAATCTTCATTTAATTCATCAAAACCCTTTTTATCATCGTTTATTATAGGATTTCCTAATGGAGAATCAATAAATCCTTCCAAATGAGGATAAATATCCACAATGGTTATGTCTTTAAAATTATCCATTGACAAATACTTAGCAATGGCTATTCCAGTGAAGTATGTTCCGATGATTAGGATAGAACTTTCCTTATTAATTATCTCCCTATCCTCTAAAGTTCCAAAGAGACCTAAAACAGCATTAGCTTTCTTTTTTAAAATCAGATTAAAAATATCTATCAATTTAAAATTCGATTTTACAGTGAAAACTTCAGAACTTATTCCAGTGTCAAAATCATTTTCATTCATTTAAATCATCATAAAAGAATTTAATTCA